>NZ_AYLO01000066.1 GCF_000496735.2 Methyloglobulus morosus KoM1 | reverse complement strand
GTTGAGACCAATCAGCCTGGTTGATGGCATAGTCCAGGCTTGGCGGTAGTTTAGGGAAGGCTCAAATTTAAATAAGTGAATAATCCACAAAAATCCTGTGGAAAAGTGACGACCAGGGGGCACTGATCGTGGAGTGCGCCCGTAAATCATTTGAGAAATGTAGATGAATACCGTTCTGTGATTAGAACAATTCATAATTGAACGTCTTCTTTGGAGGTTTAAAATGGTGAGGCCAATGGTCTCTTGTGGGTCGGACTGTCACCTTCAGAGGAAGCAAAAAATTAAATTGCCCAACGGCTGTTATTGAGAGTCAAATTATTTGGTCGAATTTATTTTTTACCGGTTTAGGAAATTAATATGTACTACTGGACTGGTGCAGGATTTAGAGCAACGCGGAAGCAGTTGCCGAGACCATGCCCGTTGGCTTCGAGCCGCATCAAAATGCTATTTATTCTTGTGTCTGCAATGCCATTGATTATCACTTTTGGCAGTAGGTACGGGATCTAATGTTACACAATTCATGGTGTAGTGACATTTCAAGGCGCAGCAAATCCTACATGCTAGCTTTGGCAGAATACCAAAGCTAGCTTTCTATTGCTTTTTCGGGTAAGCCCTTTCCCATTGTTAATTTCCCTTTTACCCTTAATTCCCTTCTGCCTTTTGAAATCCTTTTATTTTAAGCAACTTGGAGTTTTTTACCAAAATAAGATCGTTAGGTTTGGCTTTTGACCGGAGTCTATGGTATTTAGTCGAGTTGCCAACTCGGTGATGGGTTGATGTTAATAGGCCGCTAATATCAATAATATACTTTATATAGAGCATAATTAGTATTATTGTTCTTTATAAAGAACATTTATCCTTGATAAAAAGCTTGTTTAATGCTAGACTGTTTTATATTATGAATCATAAAGTTTCCTTATGAGACATATGTAAAACACCAAAACATCATGCCCAAATCCGTCACCCGTACTTATTCCCGTTACAGCCGCGAAGCGGTTGCTTTGCTAGCGGGACTTATCCGCACCGCCCGCAAGGAAAAGAAACTGACCGCGCAGGAAATGGCCGACCGCACCGGAATTTCCCGAGGCTTGCTGCTGCGCATCGAAAAGGGCGACATGAAGTGCGAAATCGGCGTGGTGTTTGAAGCGGCAACTTTGGTCGGATTGAAACTGTTCGATGCCGATGAAACCACACTAACCCGGCAACGCCGACAGGTTGAAGACAAGCTGTCGCTTCTGCCCAAATCGGTGCGCAAACCCACCAAGGCGGTGGATGATGACTTCTAAGCAAGAGCATGGAGCCTTTGTCTGGCTTTGGTTGCCGGGTGAAACCGATCCCGTGGTGGCAGGAAAACTGGAAGCGGACAATGGCAGTATCCACTTCAACTACGGTAAGAGCTATCTTGAGCGGTGTCATGATAAAAATCCGGCTATCCCCATTTATGAACCGGAACTGCCCCTCAAGCCTGGATTGTTGCCGCTACTTCCCGGTTTGAGCATGCCCGGTTGTATCCGTGATGCCGCGCCGGATGCTTGGGGACGGCGGGTCATCATCAATAAAAAACTGGGGCAAAAGGGTAAAGCGACGGATACCTCGGAACTGGGAGAGTTGACCTATCTGCTGGAATCCGGTTCTGACCGGATTGGCGCATTGGATTTTCAACGTTCGCCTTCCGAATACATCCCCCGTTCTTATAACCATGCCAGTATGGAGGAATTGCTGGAATCGGCGGAGCGCGTTGAACAAGGACTCCCCTTGTCGCTCGAATTGGATCAAGCCTTATTCCACGGCAGTTCGATTGGTGGGGCGCGGCCTAAGGCGCTTATAGAAAGCGATGGCAAAAAATACGTCGTTAAGTTTTCATCGAGCACTGACCTTTATAGTGTTGTGAAAGCGGAATTTATCGCCATGCGACTGGCGGCGCTGGCCGGGATCAACGCCGCACCGGTAAAACTGGTGACGGCGGCCAATAAGGATGTGTTGCTAATCGAACGTTTTGATCGTGACCATACAACCAAAGGCTGGACGCGGAAAGCGATGGTTTCGGCCTTAACCTTGCTCGGCCTGGATGACATGATGGCGCGTTACGCCAGTTATGAAGATTTGGCTGAAATCATCAGACACCGTTTCACCCATCCGAAAGAAACACTCCGGGAATTTTTCGCGCGGCTGGTCTTTAACATCCTGTGCGGCAATACTGACGATCATGCCCGTAACCATGCCGCCTTCTGGGACGGCAAAGCGCTGACACTGACGCCCGCTTACGACATCTGCCCACAAAACCGCACCGGCAACGAGGCTTCCCAGGCCATGCTGATTGCGGGATACAACAACCTCAGCCAGCTTAAGACCTGCCTGGACACGGCGCATAACTTCCTGTTGTCAAAAGAAGAGGCGCAGGACATAGCCAATCATCAGCAAGCCATTATCGAACGGCATTGGGGTGATGTCTGCGCCAACGCCGATCTCAAAGCAGTGGACAGGCAACTGCTCTGGCGCAGGCAGTTCCTGAATCCGTTTTCGGCAAGCTATTAAACTGGGCGTAGGGTAGGTAGCTAGGCTAGCATTAGAAATGTCAGGTATTGATATTATTTTCTTGTTCAGAGGAAATTTAGAGCAGGTTATTTTCTTTGATTAAGTTTTGTATTGGGCGCAATAAGGTTTTGGGCAAAGGCTGCAGTTTTGCGCTTATACGCTCAGCTTCCTCAAAATTGCCAAGCAAGATGGCTTCAATTAGCTTAACCTCTAATTGCACGGTCGCCTTCGATAGTTTTAAACACTATAGGTGTGAGGTGGTAGGTAATTTTCGTCTTTTTTAACATAACCACATAAGTTCATCAATAAGTAGTATCTTAATAATGGCTATTAGTATGAAAAATGATACGAAAAAGGTTTGAGTGTTATTTTTACACTATGCAAAAAACTGAATCTGTGTGGCAAAAATGTATGCTGACTCAATTTAAAAATCAAGAATTGATACATTTTTTCAATTTCAAAACGTGCTAAAAACGTGCCAAACTTGGACGCATTTGGGCTTTTTTAGGCTTTGTAAGACTCATTATCAAATGCTTTTAGGGATGCAAGGCATTGATATTTAATAAATAAAAAAAGTAATCAACGAATTGTGATCCCTGTTGTCGCGGGTTCGAGCCCAGTCGTTCACCCCATTAAATCAATAACTTGACTTGTTTTCGCTGACCCCATTTTGGCTTGATGGGGCAAATCATTGGCGTTACGATTTCAAAATAATCCCATTTAGCCGTGTTGCCTTCGCTATTGGCATAATCAAAACCGTTAACATAAACGATAGGTTTGCCACAAATATCGAATCGGCAAAAATGCCGCAAACATCTAGAGGCATTCAATTTATTATCAAGCCAGACCCACACTAAATCGTTATGCTTTTGACATCGTGTATCGTGAAATCGGTGTAAGGGATGCCCAAGCGCCCTGCCCTGGCTTGTGCCAGCTTATCCTCCTTGGCCTTACAGTATGTGCAAGTTTGGCGGCCATTATGGCGGAACTGGCCGCTGCCAAAGAAATAGGAAGTACGTCTTTACAACATGTGACGCTGACAGGAGTCACTGTTTTATTAACATGGCTGTTTATGCAAACGATGTTTGCACTTCATTATGCCCACGAGTATTACAACTGCCGATCCAGGAATAATCATGGTGGGCTGGAATTTCCAGGTTACGATCTATTGCCTGATTATTGGGACTTTATCTATTTTTCTTTTGTGATAGGGACGGCTGCACAAACAGCCGATATCAACATAATTTCCAAAACGATCCGTAGAATTGTCACACTTCACAGCGTAATCGTGTTTTTCTTTAATACGACGATATTGGCCCTGATGGTCAATGTGGCCGCTAGCTTGCTTTAAAAAAATCGCTTTACATAAAAGCTAAGGGGCTGAGCTTACATTGCTATTTTGGGCATTAAAATTGGCTGTGGATTCTACGTAACATTTAAAGCTCGCTTTTTTGTTGCCTTGCTATTTTCAACAGGTTTTCTTGGGTTTGTTCCGACAATGCAACCAAACCGGTACAAGGTGTTGGGCTGTTTAAAGCTTTGGACAATGCGCCTGCCAAGCCAAAAATTGGATCATTGTGATCGGACACATCTGCACTACGCCTTGCTATACCAATGGCAATTGCCGCATCTGAGCAAGCCAGCGCAACCAGTTTTGGGAATAACACACCAGAACGGTAAGTTTCCAGTTGCTGGGGATGACGGTACTCACAGTCCAGTAAAGTGTGGTTGTCGCTGTAACAACCGTTTCGGCTGGCCAAAATAGTTGGCTTAATGTCAGTGCTTGCACCTTTAATCCGCGCCTGAAATGCTACAAATTTTTCGGTATCCATTAACGGCTTGAGATTCGCCACCAAGTCATTTTGTTGACGTTCCGTCCACTCCGATGCTGAGCCAGTTGCTAAAAAAACACCGCCAAGATTGGCTTGCGTCCAGTCAACCCCCTGCTGTAGTGTATTGTGCAGTACAGCTAGCTGCATGTCTGCTTTTGCTAGGTCAGCGCCTTGCAGTTTTGCATAGTCCAAGCTAGCACCTTGAAGGTTTGCTTCTCTCAGGATTGCGCCTTGGAGTTTTGCACCACGTAGATCGGCGCCTTGCAGCTTTGCCCCTTGTAGGTTTGCCGCCTGCAGGTCGGCACCGCGAAGGTCGGCACTCTGTAGGTTAGCCCAGCCCAAGTCTGCGGCCTGCAAATTAGCCCCACGAAGGTCTGCATCCCGTAAATCGGCTTCAATGAGGCCAGCCCCCTGGAGTTGGGTGCCTCCCAAGACCGCACCCTGCAATTGTGTTTTATCCCATCCAATTACACCTTGGAGTTTGGCTTTCAACAACACAGCCCCTTGTAACTGGACGTGCCGCAGGTCGGCTTTCGGTAACACTGCCCCATAAAGATCGGCAAATCGCAGATCACGATTTTTCAGGTTGAGCCCGTCGAATTCCTTGAACGCACCGTCTCGGATGGTTTTATTGGCATCAGTGGCTCGGGTCAATAGCGACAACGGAACCTCTTTGGGTATCAACCGGGTTTCCCTTAGGTTTAGGTTGCGAGGGAAAAGACCCCAATTGAACCACGCACACGGCCCCAACATAACCTGGAGGATAGACGCTTCCGTTTTTTCTGATAGGGGTAATGAAGTGCAAGTGACCGTATCATATTGGTAGGCGGCCACACTCAACCAGGATGGTGGCACTTTTCGGATTAACCAGTCTTCGAAGTAACGGGGGACTTCTTGAGCCATGTCATTGGGTTGGTTTTTTTCCGCCGAGTTGTAATATTTGTGTGCGGTTATCCTTCCCGGTATGACGGCTATGATACTGAGCAATACGATTAATGGGACTGAGGCGAGCAAGACAACCATGCCTTTGGGTTCGGTGCCGACCTGAGGTATTGGCCTAGAGCTAAATTCACGGATTGCAAACCCTTGCCAAAGATGATTAATCCAACGCGCTAACCAATTAAAACCAAGCACTGAATAATATTGGGTCAATGCGGGCCAATAGCCTAACAATCTAAAGCCAGCATTTTGCCACCATTCCATAGCCCTATCTTTGGGCGATGCAATCAATGGCCACAAGGCGAGCAACATGGCGGCATCGACCCAAACTGCAAGCCGTTGTGACCAGGTAATGGCTTCATCGTGGAAGGGCAAAAAGCGGATTTGTGCCGCCAGCAGGATGGCTAAGGGTAAAGCAATCACAGAGATGCCTACCACCAAGGACATCAGCCAGCGTATCAAAAGGACTTCGGAACGCCCAGCGATGAGGTGCGTGAAAGGGAAGATAAACAAACGGTCACGCACCTGTTGTCCGGCTGCTGTATCGGAAAGGCCGCGATCCAGATTCCACAATTTGCATGATAGCAACTCCAACTGCATCAATAGGTTGAAATGCAGGAGCACGACCATCCAGGGAACGAAATTATAAAATGCGGTAAGCGGTAACTCCACATCCAGGATCGGCAGTTTGACCGGGCTGATGCGCAACAGGTCTTCGTGTGTAGTACCCCATACAATGACACCCAGATAGGCGACGAACGCCAAGAATGCCACGTGCAGCGCCGCTACCGTCTGGGATGCCGAATTGGCCGATTCCAACAGTTGTTCAATATGCTTTGAAGCATCATCGCTTGTTGATGGTGAAGGATTGGGCATGGTTTTAAGATTAATGAATTCTTGTTGATTATTCGGTTAGTGTAAATCAACAGCTTCAAATCTACATAACTTGATAGCGGAAATCGGTTAATCGCCCAAATTTGCTCCCGCCCTATTATCCCAATTACGATATGAACCTAATTGCATCCCAACTTTGTTGGTATATGCTGAAATTTTGGCGACTTCTGTGTTTTCGATAGAATGAAACCAGACATTGGCAAAATGAAATTAAAGTTTGTATGGCACAACCCTATGGCAAGGTTTTGTCGCTTGGTCAAAAGAGGAATTGTTCGAACAAGGACTAGCGGGAGCATTTGAACAGAAACTTACGGTTTCGATATAATTTATCCTTAGTATAACCGTAATATTCAGCGCGGTTCCCCTAACTCATCTTCGTTAAAATATGTTCCGTTCGGTAGAACATGCTTGTAAGGCAGCAAGGAAATATGAGCCAGCGTATCGTCGTCCACAGTTTCCCCTTGGTTTCTCAAGCCTTCCACGATGTCGCTAATTCGGGAAGTATTCCAGTACAGGATCGCATTTGACACCAGGCTCAAGCAACTTGTGGCGGTATTCGCCTTTGTTTAAGTTGCAGTTGCACAGTCCAGCGCGGGCTTGTCCGTGATATACCGAGGATATACTCAGTTTTAATGATCCACTCCTGCAACAGTTTGATAGGCTGGTAACGTTGCCGTTGGATTAGGAAGCCTTCATTGGTGACCATAGTTAACGGCTTCGTTGATTGTTGAAAACTGTTATTCAAACTCCTTGCTCACTTAATAATGGATGATTAGAGACATTTAATGATTATGAAATGATCGATCACAGGTGTGTCAATTCAACATACTTGTCAAAACTTGAATTGATGAAGCTCTACCTTAGTTTTAAATGGATGGGCAAAGGCATCGTCAATCAGATTAGGTACGTCAATCCCAGACTGGGTAAAAATATCTCGCAATAGCCATTCAAGTCGATCATTACCCCAATAATGGGATCCCCGATATATAAAGAACGGTACGCCGAAGATGCCCTCTCGCTGACCACGAATGGCCCCCTTCATTACCCGGCGTTGAAAGAAGCTATCATCGGCACTTTGAATGATGGAATCTGGTTGCAACCCGCATTGTTCCGCAACCCCGGCGAGCGTATCATCCTGACCGATATCCTTACCCTCCGAAAACCGTGCCATAAATGCAGCCAGCCCAAATTCTATAGCGCGCCCTTGATCGAGGGCGTATAAAAAGCTTGAGTGGGGGCGTTTCCAGTCGGTGTCAAAGGGTTTTGGCCATTGCAAATCAAGTCCGTAGGCATTCGCGAACCGGTTAATATCCTCTGCTACATAAGTAGTTTTATTCGGATTCCCGCTTGGGTTGCCAGTAACTGGCTTTGGTGGAAATAGTGGAACGTATTCAATAGTCACCGGCAAGTTTGAGGCTATCTTGCTTAGCCTGTAAAAAGCCAGCCAAGCATAGGGGCTGCGAAAACTGAAATAAAAGGTTAACTGATTCGATTGTTGATTAAATGAGAGCATAAAAGCTGTTTTCCCGCTGAACTTGTATGAATTTATTCAGATATTACAGTTTAGTTTTGGTCGATGATGGTGGAATTTTTCTTACTATCCCATTATTTTCGGCTCGACTAGCCGTGCCGCTACCCCACCCACCGCCGAAAGCTCGGTAAAGCGACACGATTGAGACACACATTGCGGTTTCGGCCTTGATTTGCTCGTCACCGACAGTCAATGTATTACGCCGAGCATCAAGCAAGGATAAGTAATCTTTTACGCCCCGTTGGTATAGAGCATCAGTAGCCTGGTAGGCTTTTTGAGCGGACTTTTCGGCATCCGAAAGCTGCTTTTTGCGCTCCTTAGACGAGGTATGCGCGACAAAGGCATTTTCAACATCTTCAAGCGCCAGCAAAAAGGTTTTTTCGTAGTTCAATGCCGCTTGGTCGAGCCTTGCATCCACTGCTGCAATGTGCGCCCGGATACGGCCAGCATTAAATAGTGGCATGGTTAAGCCAGACCCCAACGTATAAACGCTTTCTGCAAGACTGGAAAAACCGCCAACAGCCAGGGCGCCAAAACCGCCGCTTGCCGATAACACTAATTTAGGGAACAGGTCGGCTCGTGCAGCACCCAGATTGGCAGCGGCGGCGGTGACCTCGGTTTTGGCAAGACGCAGGTCGGGGCGCTGTGATAGCAAGTCCGTCGGCAAAAGCTTAGGGATTTCAGGCAACATAACGGGTAACGATATGACTTGAGATAAACGGGTTTCTAGTTTGTCCGGGGTCTCGCCCAGTAACACACAGATTCGATGAGTTAATGTCTTGGCTGAGCTAGTGAGTAATGGCAACGCTGATTCGGTCGTTCCAACCAGTGTTTTCTGATTTGAAACATCGGCTTCAGTAGCAAGACCATTCTTTGCAAAAAGCTGTAACGCCCTAAGCTTTTCCTTTTGGACTGCAATATTTTCTTGCTGAAGGCTAATCCGCTTCTGTAAACCTTGTAGCTCCAGATAATTCGTGGCGACTTGCGCCAATAAACCTACTTGGACGGCACGTAAAGCCTCTTCAATTCCTGCCGATTGGGCGATAGCGGCCTCTGCTTCGAGGTGTCTACCGCCGAATAAATCGATTTCCCAGCGCGCAGCCAATCCGCCACTGATGGTATCGGCAGTCGGTGTTTTCAGCTCAATTCCCTGTTTGCCGGGTACACCGATTATCCGGTCGATCTTTTTTTCCCGGCCGCCAGATGAGTACAAGTCGATACTGGGATATAGCGCCGATTCGGCAATGGTAATTATAGTTTCGGCTTCTCGAACTCGCGCTTTAGCAATCTTAAGGTCGTGATTAGCGTTCACAGCTTTAGTGATCAATTCATTGAGCAGGGGATCTTGGAAACCTTTCCACCATGACTTTAAATCTGTGGGTGTTACGTTGATTAGATCGGTGGGGGCATGATGCCAACTATTCATATCAGCCAGTTTCACCTGATCGCTTACCCTAGTTGGCATGCAGGCGTTCAAGATAGTGATTGTTAATAGTGCAAATAATATTGAAATGAATTTATTCATGGGAATATCCCAGTTCAGGATTCTCGATGTTTATTCTTGTGTCAATTTCAGGCTGAACCCGCTGCACCTTGAACCAAGCGGCATACAGTGCAGGCAGAAAAAACACTGTCAGCACCGTAGCAACCGTCAAGCCACCCATAATGGCGATGGCTTGGGGACCGAAGAAGTCGTTACGGGAGAGCGGTATCATGGCTAGAATAGCTGCGGCGGCAGTCAATAAAATGGGTCGGAAACGTCGAACCGTCGATTCGACGATAGCCGTCCAGGTATCCATGCCTGCTTTTTCGTCCTGCTCGATCTGATCCACCAGAATGACAGCATTACGCATAATCATCCCAGCGAGGGCAATAATCCCTAATAAAGCAACAAAGCCGAAAGGTGCGCCGAATAGCATGAGGGCAAACGCCGCACCAATCACGCCCAGCGGCGCAGTCATAAACACCAGAAAGGTTCGTGACAAATTCTGCAACTGCATCATTAATAAGATAAGTGTGGCAATGACTACCAAGGGAATCCAGATCAGAATCGATTTTTGGGCAGTCCAGGCATCTTCTTTTGCCGCACCGGTCTCGATAAAATAGCCGGATGGCAGTTGTTTTTGAATAGCTTCCAATTTTGGAACAATCTGTGCGGCAACATCTGGGGCTAACATACCTTCTACAACATCGGCACGTACCGATACTGCTGGAAAACGGTTTCGCCGCCAACGTACGCCATCTTCAAAGACAGTTTCGGTGGTGACCAATTGCGACAAGGAAACCGATTTGCCTTGGCTTGTCGGTACATTGATATTGGGCAACTCATCTACACCTATGCGTAACTGATGCTCCGCCCGCCAGACAATATCGATTAATTTATCATCCTCACGGAACTGGCCAACCGGAATACCGGTGTAATGAGCCTGCAATGCTTGAGAAAGGCTAGCGGTCGAAACCCCAAGCACACGGGCTTTCTCCTGATCTACAACCAGGCGGACTGACGGTATGCGTTCATGCCAGTCATCATTCACGTCTACAGTATTTGCGTTAGCCCGGACAACCTCGGCCACTTGATCGGCGATCATCCTGACCCTACGGGCATCTTCACCAAAAACCCGGAATACGACGGGATAATCCATGGGCGGCCCGACGTTGAGGCGCATCACACGCCCACGCACTTCCGGAAAATTGGTGGCTAATGTCTGCCTGATCCGTTGCATGACCCGTTCACGGGCAGTATTGTCCTTAGTCACTAAAACGAATTCAGCCAGATTGGTATTGGTCAGCTGTTGAACAATGAGTAAAAAAAATCGTGGCGTGCCGCCTCCAATATAGGTCGCATAGTTAACTATTTCTTTGTCTTTGGCGAGAATAGCTTCCATCCGCTTGGCAACGGTTTCAGTTTGCGCTAAGGCGCTGCCTTCCGGAAGCCATAGATCGATGATCAGTTCCGGCCGATTCGATAACGGGAAAAATTGCTGCGGGACCTTAGTCAATGTCATCACACCCACACCGAAAAGAGCGATGGTGGCAATGATGATTGTTTTACGGTGCTCCAGACAGTAATCTACCCAGTGGCGCAGACGATTATAGAAAGGGGTGGCAAAATGATCGTGGCTGGTTTGGGCAGTGTTAACTTTAACCTTGAGAATTAAATAGCCCAGGTAGGGCGTGAATACCACTGCGCCTAGCCAGGAGAGAATAAGAGAAATCCCGACCACCTGGAATATAGCAACGGTATATTCGCCTGCTGACGATTTCGCCAAGCCCACTGGCAAAAACCCTGCAACCGTAATCAATGTTCCGGTCAGCATGGGAAATGCGGTAACCCGGTAAGCATAGGTTGCGGCACGCATTCGATCCCAGCCATCTTCGAGTTTTCGTGCCATCATTTCAATGGCAATCATGGCATCGTCCACCAGCAATCCCAAGGCGAGAATGAGCGCACCCAAAGAGATACGATGAATTTCCAAACCGAACAGCAGCATACAGAGCAATGTCCCAGCCAGCACAATCGGCACTGTCAGGGCGACGACCGAGCCTGCCCGCATACCAAGGCTTAAAAAACTAACTAACAGCACCGCCGCCAACGCTTCCCAGAAAGTACGCAAAAATTCGCCGATAGCGGTATTGACCACCTTGGATTGGTCGGCCGCTTTCTCAATATCAACGCCAATGGGTAGGCTTCCTTCGATAGAAGCCATGGTACCTTCAAGCAATTTGCCCAAGGCCAATACATCACCTTTTTTGCTCATGGTGACTCCCAGGCCGATGACATCCTTGCCATTGAACCGCATTTTGAATTCGGCAGGATCAACGTAGCCTCGGGTTACCCTGGCAAAATCACTCACCCTGAAGGTTCGCCCTTCGATACGGATCGGAAGGTTCGCAACACTGGCTACCGAATCGAATGAACCGGTAAGCCGAATAGGCAGATTCTGTTGTGGGGTAATTACCGTTCCTGCCGGTACCATGCCATTTTGCGTTTGCAGAACCTGGGCAACCGATGCCACATCCAATCCCAATTCAGCTAACTTCTTGTCGGAAAATTCGACATAAATCTTTTCATCCTGCACGCCGATGAGATCGACTTTTTCAACATCTTTTACGCGCAGAATTTGTTGCCGTGCCGAATCAACAATGTCCTTAAGTTCCGCATAACTAAAGCCTTCACCGGAGAAGGCATACAGTAAACTATAGGTATCGCCGAACTCGTCGTTGAAAAAAGGCCCGATCACACCGGGCGGCATGGATAGTTTTATGTCGGCAATCTTTTTGCGTACTTGATACCAAAGATAGGCAATTTCGGTAGCGGGAATGTCTTCCCGTGGCGTAACGACAATGACGGATTCGCCAGGCTTTGAATAACTGCGGACATAGTCCAAGTTTGGCAGTTCCTGTAGTTTTTTTTCCAGCCTATCGGTTACCTGGTTTTCGACTTCAAGTGCTGTTGCACCAGGATACAGGGTTTTAACCACCATTAACCGAAAAGTAAATTTCGGGTCTTCCCGTTGTTCCAGGGTGAAATAGGCAAATATCCCTCCCAGCAACAGCAACACCATGACAAAACCCGTGAAAGCACGATGTTCCAGCGCCCACTCGCTTAAATTGAAATGCTTCATGGCTGTTTTCCTGAACTTTCAATGCCCTGATTTTTCAATGTCAGCGGAAGTGACTCTGACAAGCGTACGGCCTGACTTTCCTTTAAACGCTGCACCCCCGCGCTGACTATCAATTGTCCGGCCTGAAGACCTTCAATTGAAACAAGTTCGCCCGGTAATGCGGTTCTCAATTGAACCGGCACGGCTTTGACTGTACTAGTGGCTTCATCGATTAGCCACACTTGCTGCTGTTTTGGCTGAGCCTGGGAAGTGAACACGGCTGAAAGCGGCACGGCGATACGTTCAGCGTTATCCGAAGCAACCCACACCGTTGCGGTCATACCCAGATGCGCCTCTCCCTGCCCATCCAGCAATATTGCTTTAGCTCGGTAAGTACGGCTAGCGGGATCAGCAGAAGCACTTATTTCACGAATTTTGGCATTGAATTTACGCTCGTTATCTGACAACAAGGTGACAGCCACTATCTGATGGTTTTTGATTTCAGAGATACGCTGCTCAGGTATGTCGAAGTGAATTTCTTTTTCGTCAAGTTGCGCCAGTTTGGCTACCGGCTGGCCAGCGGCGATAACCTGTCCTTTATCAACTTCCAAAGCGGTGATAACACCATCGCGGTCGGCTGATAATTCCGTGTAATCCAGTTGGTTTATGGTTTGTTTCAACTGGGCTTCGAGTGCGGTAACCCGTTCTTGTGCATTGGTGTAGGCTGTTTGGTGACGATCAAAATCGGGGTTACTGATAACCTTTTGGTCTAACAATTCCCGGTAACGTGTCAAATCATCCTTGGTAAAATCTCGGTCGGCGACTGCTGACTTGAGTTGCGCTTTGATTGACTCTACCGATAAACGAAAATCATTGGTATCCAGCTTTGCCAATAGTTGTCCCTTGTGGACACGATCCCCAATTTCGACAGGCCTTGCCAGTATCTTACCCGTCACCCGAAAGGACAATGCTGTTTCAAAACGTGCCCGAACCTCTCCTGCGTAAGATGTAATATTCCCTTTGCTGGCATTGCCAACCCGAAATACTTTTACCGGACGGGGAGGTAATTTGACTTCCTGGTCTTGGCTGGAACACCCGATCAACAGGGATACAAACAAGAACAGAAACACCAAAGGTTTGAACAAACGAAATTTATTACACGTAGCCATAAATCATCCTATAAAGATGTAGATACACTTTTCAAATTAAAAAATAGTCCAGCTTTCATTTTCGAATATCTCCAGCTTGCTCCACTCATCGCCTAGTGCTTGAGGATTCAGGGAAAACATTCAATTTAGGCCAAAATCTTTACGCAAACTTGAATCCACCAGATTAACGGGCAAAAAACGCCGTAATTTACTCAATAAAAACGCTTGACCTTTAGGTTGGTGTCGCATTCTCCATTTACCTAAAGCGGCATCTATTATCGTATCTGCCACACCATCTGGCTCTGGGGCACTATTGACGTTCTTATTTATTGCCTTCGACACGTTACCGCGCTCATTTTCATAGGTCGGGATTAATGAAGCTGCCTGTGGTGAATTAGCGTCCAGATTTGTCTTGGTGAATGCTGGTTCGACGAGTACTACGCGGATTCCGAATTGGCGTACCTCATGGTCGAGCGATTCAGACAGTCCCTCGACAGCGTGCTTGGATGCGGCATAAATACCCAGATAGGGAGCCGGAAGAAAACCGAGCACCGAGCTAATATTGATGATTCTTCCAGAGTTCTGCGCTCGCATAGAGGGAAGCACCGCTTTGGTTATACGAAGTATCCCAAACACATTGGTGTCGAACAGCGATGCAGCTTCAGGAAGCGATGTTTCCTCTACCGCGCCTAGCATCATCATTCCCGCGTTATTGACGAGCACATCGATGCGATTTGCCTCATCGATAACGGATTGGATTCCCCGTTGAACGGAAGCATCGTCGCGAACATCCATTTCGACGAACCTTACTCCAGGGATTGGCTCTGCTTTGGCGATACTACGCACCGTACCGAACACTTGGCATCCCCGCTGGGCAAACTTTTCCGCTGCTACACGCCCGATGCCAGATGACACGCCGGTCACGATTACGACTTTGTTATCGAATTTAATTCTCTTGTTCACGGTTACCTCCTTATTAGTGTATATACACATATTTGCTAAAAAAATTATCTTGCTTGCGCTACATCTATCAACGCGGACAAGTCCGCCATTAAAACCTGTAAGCGCTCTTCGCCCATACTTTCCCTGATCTTGGCTTGTGCTTGCTGCCACAGTGGGTAGGCCTCTAACAGGACGGCAGAACCTGGCTCGGTAATCGTCACCCAACGCGTACGACGGTCTTCACCGGGGGCAACATTAACAAGCCCCTGCTTTTCCATCACTTCCAAATTACGGCTTAAGGTTGTGCGATCCATGACAATTTTCTCGGCCAAATCTGTCACCAACACAGGCCCGACGATCTTTAAAGCCACAAGCAATGAATATTGGGTTACACGAATACCTGCCGGGCGTAACATTTCATCATAAAATTGGGTTATTGCCCGGGTGGCCTTACGGAGATTGAACCCTATGCAATCCACGCAACACAGAAAATCTGGCATTTGTTGCGATTCAGTTATATCGGACATATTTAAACTCGAAGTGATTTTATATAGGAGTATATACACATAATTTTATTTGTCAAAATTTTCTCAATTCGCTGTTACCTTTTAACCTGGGTTCGGGATAAGGTTTTCTTTGGAACACAGTGTTATTCCGGCATCCATGCCGGAATAACACTATTTAAGCTTCGCAAAAACATTGACTTAAGTAATTTTCTTATCCCGAACCCAGGTTACCTTAAGTGATCTAATCTTTTACGGTGACAAAACTGGATCGGTTAGCACGATCAACCAAGGATTTGTTGGGTATTGCCGAAGAGATAAAAAAGAAAGGCACTGACTTTGAAGTTCTTAATATCAATTTGGACACTAAATCCCCAACCGGGCAATTGATGCTCACCATGCTGGCCGCTATTGCTGAATTTGAAAGGGGTATTATGTTGGAACGTCAACGGGAAGGCATTAATATCGCTAAAGCGGATGGTAAATACAAAGGCCGTAAGCCAATTAACGAAGCCAAGCTACAGCAAGTGCAAAAGCTCGTCGATAATGGCACAAGTGTTAGCAAAGCGGTTTCTGAGGTAGGCATAGGTCGGCGCACTTATTACAAAGCTATTGAAGAAGGCCGACTTTAACTTCAGTTTTGATTGGAGATCAGTACACAAACTTACGGTTATGAGTTGGAAACTGATGGCGAAAACCGTAAGTTTCTGCTCAAATGCTCCCGCCAGTCCAATAAGTGCAAAAGCTCATGACCGATAGGCTTAATTTTAAAATTAGTTTCACGTGAATACTTAAATTGAGGTTATACCAATCTGATTCCTAGGCCTGGTAAACGCCACATACGAAATCATGGCCTTTTATCCCCTGTTTTTTTATTCAACAGAGGTGAAAGCGTAGGCTTAAGGTATTTGATAATCTGCACGGGCAATGAACTGGTGAAGTGGTAACGACTGGTATCGGGGCCCTCGACATAAGCGGTAATGACACCAAAAAATCGCTCCCCCAGGAAAAAGACGAAAGTGGCGGCACGGCTGATAAATTTCGATTCCAGTAGATGGCCCCGTTCACCCCACACTTGTTTGCGATGGTCGCCCGTCCCGGTTTTGCCTCCGACAATTAATGGCTTGCCGCTGCTATCCGTATAAATCCCGCGTAGGCGGGAGGCAGTCCCCCCTTCGACCACGCCTGACAAGGCAACACGAGCAACCCGTGCAACTTCATGCGGAAAGATGCGTACACCCTGTCCCGGCAGCTTATCCAGAATCGTTTCATAAGGGGTGTTTGATGCAAAATGTAAGCTGCTGAACCGGACAGAGGGCATCCGAACTCCGTCATTTTGCAAGACACCCATGAGTTCTGCCAAGGCAGCTGGTCGATCTCCCGACGCGCCGATGGATGAGCCGTATGACGGCGTCAATCGGTTGAATGGGTAGCCCACACGTTGCCATGCCTTGTGGATTTCCTTAAAAGCTTCTTCTTCCAACAAGGTCATGATGCGCCGTTGTTGGGAGTTTTTGCGCTTGCTTTTGAGCAACCATCGGTAGACTTCTTGGCGCTGTTCGTAACTGGCCGCCAGTACGGCATCCAAATTGGCTTTCGGGTTTGCTGTCAAATAGCGTACCAGCCATAATTCCAGTGGGTGGACCTTGGTGATGTAGCCTTGGTCTTGGAGGTTAAATTTCTCAATCGAATATTTGTCGTACAGCCCGTAAATGTCCTCGTCAACTAAATCCGTCCCTTTGATATGGGATTTCAGGAAAAGGGAAAACTGGTTTTCATCATGGCCTGGATAGATTGACCGGTAGAGCATGGAGTAACGCGAAACTTTAGGCTGGACTTTTGCGACCAGCAATTGCATCGCTTCTTCCGGTGTTTTGCCTTGGTAATTCGCAAAAAACCGCCGCAAATAAGCGCGGCCTTCTTGGTTAGCGAAGCGTTCCAAATATTCCTTGCGTTTAGGATTGGCGGTATCGTCCAGCCAACGTGCAATGCCATCCGGTTTGTAAAGGTGGTGATAGACGACATCGCGCATCAGGCGGATAAAGACGAGGTTGGTCGAATCGCGTAATGCATGCCGCACTGACTTGATCTGGCTGTTTTCGGATTTGTCGAAATTGTTGAAATGATGCAGGCCGCCGCCCGTAAAAAAATATTCATTAGGGCTGGCGGAATATTTCCTGTCCAGTGCTTCATTCAACAAATCTTCAAGATTAATAACCGGGTTTAAGCGCAGTTTTTCCAGCACCCAAGTAGACAGGTAATCACGGGGATGCAGGGGAATGCGCTTGAGTTCTTCGGATTGCCTGCCTTGATACTGCTGGTAGAGTTCAGCAATCAACTCCAGATAATGTACCATCGTCCGCAATTTAGAGGTAGATCCTAAATCCAAGCGGATGCCTTCGTTGATGTCCAGGGGTTGGTCAAAGCTGTCCGTTTGGACTCTCAAGAGATTACCCGCCGGGCTTTTTTCAAATAACATCAAGCTGTAAATGATCGGTGCTAGGTCGATATTGCTGTCCAGCATGCGGAAACCTAAAATGCCCGCTATACGCGCATTGTCAGGGTCGTTCAGGCCATGCAGGGCTGTGCTGACAGCTTGTTGCAAGTCATAGTCGAGGGTCGTTTTTACCGTCAAATCCAGGCGATCCAATTCATAGTTTGATTTGATGCCCAGCGTTTTGGCAAGGCGGGTACGCAAGATGGATTGAGTTTTCTTGCCTGCAATAAAAACGTTAGGGCTTAGGACAGAGGTTACTGGCCTTATGTTTTTTACCTTGAGGGCGGCATCGCGCAATGCCGACGTGATAAAGCCTTGGTTAGCCATAAGCCGAAGGTAACTGTCAGCCAGCTTTTGCAAGTCTGGGTAACCCTTATCCAGCAAGTAGGAAGGTCGTCTTTGCGACAACAAGGTGGTCAATACTTGCCGAAAGGCGGTTGCTTGCTGTGGGGTAATTCCTTCATGCGATTTAAAGGCGCTAGGGTTAAGCAGCGTGTTGACCTCATTGAAATCTGCGCCAAACCAGGCCGCCAAACCATCTCCCAAGCCATGCACTTCACCCGTTTTAGGTGTAGCGGATAGCGGCATGGAATTCAGGTAAGCAAGCACAATTTGCCGCCGCATTTCACGAGTGTCCGGACCAAGCAAGTAAGCGCGTAGGGATGCACTTACCATCTGGCGGACTTTGTCGATGACGGAATTGGTGTAGCCATTGGCGGAATGCCGATACTTCTCGATCTGTGTCGCTAAGGTGCTGCCGCCTGGGACGCTGTCGGTAAAGCCGAGTTTGTTCGCCATCATTTGCAGTGCAGCAAAGCCGAAGCGATCCCATTCAACGGCAGGATTCAGGGTGGGATTCCGGTCGTCAAGCAATTCCCTGTTTTCAATGAACAACAGGGTTTGCAGGACTAAAGGCGGAATTGACTTGAAGTCGGGGTAGCCACGGCCAGGGTAAACCGTACTGAAAATAGCCTTATCGGTTTGGTCAACAATGCACAAGCCCGCCCTGGTTTTTTCTTGATAGATGGGGAATAAGCCATAAGCTGCCAGTTTATCCATCATAGGCGATGACGATGCCTGGGCGGTGATGCCGAACCCAGCTTTTTCCAATCGGGCAATGGAATCTGGAATCAGGGTATAGCCCAGACGCTGGTCATAAGGCCCATAGCTTGGATAGCGTATGGTTTTGCTAGGGCCGGGATTAAGCTTAAAACTTAATTGCCTAGCGATGTCGGAAAGGTAATGCGCTTGGTATCTTGAAGTCGTGATTTCTTGTTGGACTATTTTGATAATTGCAAACAGGATAATAACAACACCGAGGAAAATGTAACCTGTCAATAATCGGTTGAGGATTCGCCTGTCCATTTTAGTATTTTATGGGATCACTGGCGCTTATTGGAATACCGTATTTACGATGAAAAAAAACCAAAATGACCTTTTGCAAATATACCTCGAATTAATTTAAAGGATAATGTTCAGGATGTGGAGTACCTGTTGTTTTGAAAACGCCATCCGATATACGCTATGATAACACGTTGATGAATTGATCTTGCCCCAAAGTGGCGGACAACGGTGGGATTCCGCTGTTATCGACAATGAATAGCATATACCAACCCAGGGGAACGATATTTGGGTTAGCGGGTACATTATATTCACTTTGCCACAGTTTATAAATTAATCGGTAGACCGATAAGACAGAAAACAGCTTTCAAGATTTTCCACTATTCGGCGAGATTTTTCCATCAAATAACAATACGTATGCCTTAATATCAATAAGATAGAGAATGCTACTGGTAAATGTAAACGCTGTTTCCCAGGGTAAAGGGTCTGCTAGCCCAAAAGTTCCCAATTCGACCCAATTATCTCTGAAATAAATACCTTTCATAAGTTTAGTTTGGGATAAATTCAATTTCTTTACGTAGCCAGTTATTGCCATAGTTTTACCGGTTGTTTGCTTCTTATAAATGCAGTGATAAAAGCATCTTTATGTTCGATAGCGAACAGACTCCTGGGGTAAATTCATGCCAAAATTTAAATAGATTTGATATTTGTGGTTTTGAATTACTTGGCATGTTTGCAGCCAACGAACTCATTCGGGCATATAAATCCCAGCGTCGTGGGGCATTCATGGTGCGGAGTGGTTGCAGCCCCCTGTCATCGATATTTCTAAAATTGTGGAGAGGAACTGGAATGCCCTCGACATATCGACCACAAGACACATCAACCCTCACCAAACTAGAAATGGTGAAGGCATCACGACCATACATAAAATTGATGCATTAATCCGACCAAATTCAAGTGTAAGAAGTACTAAATAAAAATATAAGTAATTGAAAATTATTTGAAATACATTAAACTGAAGAACAAAATAGAAAAACAGATTTTAAACTATGGCCTAGCAACAAGCCGACTTGGAATGGTTCTACAAGCTTAATCTGATTTGAAAAAAGATTTTTTATACTGTATTGGGTAAGCAAAATTTATATATTCGTTCGTTACTTTGCCGAATTTAAATGACAGGAGAGACTAATCATGAAAACGCAATTTCAAATTATCTTATTTATTGTTACATTGCTAAACGGTTTCGCCGTTTTCGCGGAATCGACTGCAGTGCAACCACAAGTTCAAGGCGATATTACTTTTGTAAGTGGCGGGGTTGGGCTGGACGAAGTCGATGCCATGCGGGCCCTCAAGCCTAATTATAATTTACATCTTTTGTTCGCCTTAAGTTCAGGGGAGTATCTTAGCGATATAGAGGTCGCAATATTTGACAAAAAAGGGAATGCCTATTTGCAAGCCGTATCCTTAGGGCCGTTTATGCTTGTTAACCTGAAACCCGGAAGTTACTACATAAAAGCTCGTCTCGATGGACAGGCAATATCAAAGAAAGTGACGGTAACCGGCCATAAGGCAGCGTCATTATCTTTTATTTGGTCGCATGAATGATGTAAAGCTTAATGGTAATGAATTAAGATAGCTGAAATATTCCGATAATCTCTTTTCTCACGAGAGACATGCGTTCGTAGAATTTTAAGGAAGGCCTTAGGTTGGCCTGCGTGATGACGTATCACCTAAATTCAGCTGACCGTTTCCTACAACGGTTACACCCTTTTCAATAGGCTCTAAATTCCTAGTTCCTGGATCATTATAAATCATCAGTAGAAGCTATCATTTTGCGGCCATTGACCACAAGTTTTGAGTTATAACTTATCTAATTCCCTTCGAACATCCTGTTTGGCACAATACAGTCCCGATTAACAAAAAAAACTATGCCAATTCGATATATTTTCTTATTTATTACTATATTCCACTTGCTGGGGTGTTACATGAAAACAAAAGAAACCCATTTGGAAGAAAACACTGTCTCCACCCAGGTTAAACACCTGTTGTCGCAAATGACCTTAGAAGAAAAAGTAGGCCAGATGACCCAGATAGATTTTTCGATGGTTGGTGTTTTCGAGGCGCAAGATGCAAAGCATCCGATTGATAGCGAAAAACTGGAAGAAGCTGTTATCAAACACCATGTCGGTTCTATCCTTAACTGCCCTTCCACGCCGCATAATAAAGCGCAGCCGATTGAAACTTGGCGGCATATGATGCAAGAGGTTGAGGGTGTTAGCGCAAAGACCCGGTTGAAAATTCCGGTGATCTATGGGATTGATGCAATCCACGGGGCAACTTACACCAAAAATGCCGTGTTGTTTCCCCAAGCCATTAACATGGCTGCCACTTTCAATACTGAATTGAGCTTTAAAGAAGGCGAAATCACTGCGCGGGAAGTCCGCGCATCCGGCCAGCACTGGAATTTCGCCCCTGTGATGGATATCGGTCGCCAACCGCTGTGGCCGCGTCTATGGGAAACCTATGGCGAGGACGTACATTTGGCGACCGCTATGGGTACGGCTTACATTAAAGGCCATCAGGGCGATAACTTTTCTGAACCGACAAAAGTACCTACCTGCCTGAAACATTATGTCGGGTATAGTTTTCCCATCAACGGCAAGGATCGGACGCCCGCCTGGATCGGCGAAAGGATGTTACGTGAATACTTCCTGCCCACGTTCGAAGCCGGGGTTAAGGCAGGCTCACCGACGGTGATGGTCAATTCAGCAGAAGTCGACGGTATTCCCGGTCATGCCAATTACCATTACCTCACTACGATTTTGCGGGATGAAATGGGCTTTAAGGGCTTCGTGGTGTCCGATTGGGAAGATATCAAACGGCTTTACACCCGTGACAAGCTCGCCGCATCACCCAAGGATGCGGTAAAAATTGCGGTGATGGCCGGTGTCGACATGAGCATGGTGCCCTTCGATTTTTCGTTTTACGGCTTGTTGCTTGAGTTGGCTCAATCCGGCGAAGTACCGATGTCAAGGATCGATGAGGCAGTAAGGAGGATATTGACTGTCAAATATCAGGCCGGTTTATTTGAACACGACCGCAAACAATTACCAGTAGAGAGTAATTTTGCAACTCCCGAAGCCACCGCAATCAATCGGCAGGCGGCGCGCGAATCGATCATCCTTGCGAAAAATTCCAACCAAATCCTGCCGGTCAAGAAAGAAGCAAATATCCTGGTGACGGGGCCGACCGCCGACCTGTTAAGCGTGATGAACGGCGGCTGGACGATCACTTGGCAAGGCCATGCGGAAGAACTGTATCCGCAAGACAAATTGACGGTATTAAAGGCCTTACAGAAAAAATCCCTAGGCAAAATTACTTACCTTAACGGCGATGTCAGGGCTGATGAAAAGGCTATCGACAAAGTGGTTGCCGAAGCCAAACACCACGATGTTGTTTTGCTCTGCCTGGGTGAGCAGCCCTATACCGAAACGGTTGGGAACATTGAAACCTTGGCGCTCGAACCTACGCAAATGGAACTGGCCGAAGCCGCCATTAACACCGGAAAGCCAGTAATATTGCTGACCTTGGGCGGTCGTCCGCGCATTATTACCTCAATAGCCAACCAAGCCGCCGGCGTTATCCTGGGCTTTTTGCCGGGTATGGAAGGCGGGGAAGCGATTGCCGATATCATTTACGGCGACTATAACCCGGACGGAAAGTTGCCGATCACCTACCCTAGAAACACCAACGGAATCACTTTGTACGACCACAAACCGATGGAGTCTTTCGAAGGGAATGTATACAACCCGCTCTTTCCGTTCGGCCATGGCTTAAGCTATACCACGTTTGCAACCGACGGATTGGCAGTGGATAAGGAACAAATCAAGTGGGACGAAAATGTCACAGTCACCGTTAACGTCAGCAACATCGGCACACGCTTAGGTAAGGAGACAGTCCTATTATATATCCATGATGTTGCCGCTTCCGTAACCAGGCCGAACAAGCAACTGAAAGCCTTTCAAAAAGTCGAACTGGAGCCAGGGGAAGCCAAGAAATTATCGTTTACCTTGTCGCCGTACGATTTATCCTTCATCGGCGTCGATTTAAAGCGGGTTGTCGAGCCTGGGGAGTTTAGGGTCATGGTCGGTAATGAAACCGCCAATTTTTGGGTCACCGAATAAAGCCCATTCCAAATGAACAATCCCCAGCACCTACCTATCCATCCCGTACATTCCTCCAATTTTGGCGCATTGGCGCTGTTAACTTCATTATTTTTTATCTGGGGTTTTATCACCTGTTTAAATGATATTCTGATTCCGCATTTAAAAGCAGTATTTACCCTGAATTATGCACAGGCCATGCTAATCCAGTCCTGTTTTTTTGCGGCCTATTTTCTGGTTTCCGTGCCTAGCGGTTATCTGGTAGACAAAATCGGTTACAAACGCGGCATCGTTACTGGTTTGGCGATTGCCGGAACCGGCTGCCTGCTTTTTTATCCCGCTGCTGCGCTAAGATTATACCCCTTGTTTTTATCGGCCGTTTTTGTATTGGCAGTCGGCATAACCTTATTACAGGTAGCTGCCAATCCTTATATGACCCTGTTGGGAAAACCGGAAACCGCTTCCAGCCGCTTAACCCTGACCCAGGCTTTTAATTCCCTAGGGACAACGCTTGCACCTTATTTCGGTGCATTTTTTATCCTTGCTACGTCAGTTAAAACGCCCGATGAAATGAAGTTGTTATCTATAGATGCGCTTTCTAAGTATCAGGCTCTGGAAGCCACAGCGGTGCAGCATCCTTACCTTTTGCTGGCGGCAATGTTGTTTGCAGTATCAGGTATTTTCGCCTTCGTCAAACTGCCTGTTGTTAAAGGCCAGGAAGTTCATGGTGAAGTTTTAGAAGATCAATATCCTGGGAAACCTAAACCGAGCGCTTGGCATTACTCGCGCTTGGTATTAGGTGCCATCGGTATTTTTGTTTATGTAGGCGCCGAGGTATCCATCGGTAGTTTTCTGGTTAGTTTTTTGTCCGACCCGGCAATCACAGGATTAACGCCCTCTATAGCCGCCAAATATGTATCCTTTTATTGGGGAGGTGCAATGGTTGGCCGCTTTATCGGTGCAGTTGTGATGCAGAAAGTACAACCGGGAAAGGTGCTCACGTTTAATGCGGTAACAGCGGGTTTGTTAGTGGTAACGACTATTTTCTCCACCGGTTCTGTTGCCATGTCGACAATTCTGGCAGTTGGTTTCTTTAATTCCATCATGTTCCCTACCATTTTTGCCTTAGCCTTAAAAGGTCTAGGGAAACATACCGGTCAAGGTTCTGGAATTTTGTGTTCGGCAATCGTCGGCGGGGCTATCCTTCCGGTTATACAAGGCTTGTTTGCCGACCGTTTCGGTTTACATCTTGCTTTCATTATTCCCGTGTTTTGTTATGCCTACATTGCCTATTTTGGCTGGAGAGATTGGGCATTTCATTCATATCCACACGCGTAAAGTGTTAATCTTCTAAAAAATGGAGCTTATCATTAACGCGATCCAGAAATGTGGGAAACCAGGTAATAATACTTCTTTGAAAACATGCCTAATGTTAGGCTGTTTTTGAAAACTTCGATTACCTCCCAGTATAAATCAGCCTGTTTTACAAAGAAGAATTGGAGTCCATTTCATTCTGAGTTTTATTGTTCACATTGGCTTCGGAAGTTTTTTTACCGGCTACGCGAATTGCATTTTTTGATGCCCTCAAAATGGGAACTGGATCAAAGCGATTTATCAATGGAACCGTCGACATGAAACTCGTCAATAAGGCTCCACCCCGTAAAATCCAACTTACAAAACCAGCAGTGAAAGCAACTGTTGTCCCAAGCATAACCTGCACATCAATTTGTTTAGCGTTTTCAGCCAAATCAACATGATCGAATTGCCTACGAATATCGTCTATTCCTTCTAAAAAAGCCGCTTCAGTTAGCTCATTTGTATTTTCGATATTTTTATTGGGTATTCTAGTGGTTTGAGTTACTGGACTAGAATACTCCCGCTTTTTTTCAATATATCCTGTTTCAGAGTCAATATATTGGGCATCGTCAGATTTGGCGTAATTGGAATCG
>NZ_AYLO01000065.1 GCF_000496735.2 Methyloglobulus morosus KoM1 | reverse complement strand
GACGGATTGTGCACGTTTTTTACTCATAACTTACTTTAAATAGGTTAATTATCTCACTGTTTTTAATATAAAGTATTTCTTAACTTAATGGCAGTGACGCTGGAGCGTGGGAACGATGTAAACAAAGGGCTGGTTTTATCATTCGCCCTTTCTTTTACCACAGGACAGAAAGTTTTTTACAAAACCAGTGGCAAAACAGCCCGCAAATCCGGGTCAACTGTGTAATGATCTGCTAATTGCTTCACCACCGCCCGATCACAAACCCCGCCAAACCCAATGACCGTCACTCCAGGCTGCTTGGCTTCCATGTCGGTCTTGCCGTCACCGATCATGACGAGCGAAGATTTCCCCTGTAACAGTTGTTTACAAATTTCCGCCTTGCCGCCGGAGCGCGCTAACGGGTGACTTTCATCGTAGGATTGATAACTGCCGTCTGCATTGAAAACAATATCAACGGCATGGACGTTTTGTTCTGGAAGACCTAGGGCATTGGCCAGCGGCAGGATGGCTTGGCGCAAGCCACCGCTGATAATGTGGACATCTTTACCTTGCTTTAATAAGGTGCTGAATACTTCCTTTGCACCGTCAACTATTTCCGCAACGTACAAATCAACCAAGCGTTCGATGCTTGCCCGATCTGGTTGGATGGTCGCCAAGCGTTTGCCATAAACGGCTTCCAGCGGCAGTTCGCCATTCATGGCCAAATCGGTCAGCTTGGCCATTTCTTCGCCTACACCTGCCCACTTTGCCAGTTCATCTATGCCTTCAATTTTGCTTAATGTGCTGTCGCAATCGAAGCAGATAACGTCATAGCTCATATATTGATTTGTTTCGCATTGCAAACCGCAGTGAGATGGCAAATTTGCTGCATGATGGCTTCCGGCACGGGTTCGGACACGCTGATGACCGCCATCGCTTGGTCTTTGACATCGGCCGTGCTGACCTGCATACGGGTGATGTTGATATTGGCATTGCCTAAGACGGAACTGATCGCGGAGATAACCCCCGGCCTGTCGTCATGGCGGGTTACGATTAGCGTACCTTCCGGCACGACTTCGATATCGAAATGGTTGATGCACACCAGGCGCGGTTGGCGACCGCCCAGCAATGCGCCGGACAAGGCAATGGTTTGGTCGGCGCAATGCCCGGTCACTTTGATGAGCGACACGTAATCCGGCGAGTCTTTGGAAACCGATTCCACCAGTGCAATGCCTTGGCGTTTGGCGATATTTTCGGCATTGACGCGGTTGACAGGGCTGGACACTTGGCCGCTCAGGATACCGACCAAGGCCGATACCGACACCGGACGGACGGCCGCTTCTGCTGCCCTGCCGTACAGTGCGACTTCAACCTTGGTGATCGGTTGGTTGGCTAACCCAGCGAGTATTTTGCCCAATGTGGTAGCCAAGTTCATGAAATCATGCGACTTGTTTAATTCTTCCGCCGATACCCTGGGTAAGTTCAAGGCGTTGACGGCTTCGCCCGTTTTTAAGAACAATACGGCTTGGCGGGCGATTTCCACGCTCACGGCAACTTGGGCTTCTGTGGTCGATGCGCCCAAATGCGGCGTGAACACGATGTTGTCCAATTCCAGCAACGGTGATCCGGCTGGCGGTTCATTTTCGTAAACGTCCAGCGCCGCACCTGCACATTGGCCGTTCTTCAAGGCATCGTACAAGGCTTGTTCATCGATCAAGCCGCCACGGGCGCAGTTGATAATCCTTGCACCTTTTTTCATCTTGGCGAATTGCGCCGCACCGATAAGGTTCTTGGTCTTTTCGATGAGCGGGCAGTGCAACGTGATGTAATCGGAACGGCTGACTAAATCATCCAGGCTGACGGATTCGACTCCGTATTCTTCATAGATTTCCGGTGCAACAAATGGATCGAATGCAATCACTTCCATCCTTAACCCTAGGCCACGTTGCGAAACAATCCGCCCAATCGTACCGAAACCGACGATACCCAAGGTCTTGTGTGCGATTTCCGCACCCATCAGCTTGGACCGTTCCCACTTGCCTGCACGGACAGAACGGTCTGCCGTCGGTAGTTGGCGGCTTAAGGACATCATGTGGGCTATCGCCAATTCTGCCGTGGTGGTGGCATTGGCATCCGGCGTGTTCATCACGATGACGCCCATTTCTGTTGCCAGCGGAATATCTACGTTATCCACGCCGATGCCTGCGCGTCCAATAAGCTTCAGGTTTTTGGCGGCTTCCAGCACCTTCCTGGTGACTTTGGTGTCGCTGCGGATTAATAGGGCATCGTATTCGCCGATGATGTTGCACAGGCCTTCTTCGTTAAGGCCGGTTTCGATATGGATTTGGATGCCAGAATCCGCTTGCTGGTTAAGGTAATTGATGCCAGCTTCGGACAGTTTGTCGGAGATCAGGATTTTTTTCATGAAAGTTAGGACCAAAAGGAAATGCGCTAAAAATCCAATAGTTTACCAGCTTTGGTATAATCCTGGTATGGGAGATATAAACTTTGGGCGAATGAAAAGCAATCCTTGGCTGAGGGGATTATTGTTGACTGGGTTGGTTGTGCTTGCCCTGTGGATGGCGAGGAGCGAAAAATATACCTTCTCGCCCAATACCACTTTCACCACGATCACAGGCAAGCATTTGGCATTGAAAGACTTGCAGGGAAAGCCCGTGCTCATCACTTTTTGGGCGACCAGTTGCGGGAGTTGTATCAAGGAAATCCCCCACTTGATTGCCTTGTATAAGCAGTTTCATCAGCAAGGCCTTGAAATTATCGCCGTTGCAATGGCCTATGACCCGCCTGATCGGGTCGTGGCAATGGCTAAGGAACTTAATCTGCCTTATCCTATCGTTTTAGATATTACCGCAGAACATGCCAGGGCATTTGGCCGCATTTGGGCAACGCCGACTACTGTGTTAATCAATCCGGAAGGTACGCTTGCAAAGCGTGTCGTTGGTGCATTTGATCCGGCAGATATGCAAAACCGCATTGAGCAGTTATTAAAATCAACTTCCCCGTCTCCCATTGCGAGAAGCATGGGTTGATCGTTCTATAATCAAACAGTTATACGCCATGTTCCAAACCGCCTACAACGAAAGAGGTTATTTTTAGGGCTTCCCGCATGTCCGAGTCTTATACGTTTTCGGTTTTAATGCTGAGTGCTTCCGGATTGCGTAGGGTAGCCGAAAGCTTTTTAAGGGCAATTTATTGTATTAAGACCTCTTTCCAGCGGTTACTAAACGAATGCTTGCAAACTTTGTATTTTCATTCTGTTCGGGGATGCAGCAATAATGATTGCTAATTATGCCGAAGCTTATGCAAAATTTTAATGGAAACTAGCCAAAAAAAGGGAGGCGTGCCTCCCTTTTCTCCAAAGATTTAGCGATTATGTTTTCTTACGACGGACTATGCCCATCAAGCCCAGAAAAGCAGAACCAAACAACCAAATCGCAGCAGGCACAGGCACTGCGGCTGGTGCAACATTAACCCTCAAAGAATAACTTTCCAAAGAGGCACTTACTAAACCAGCCACGTTTATCGAATAAACACCTGCGTTCAATAACCCTGTCCATGCGCTTGCCAATAAATCGTGTCCAGCAAATAAAAATGTTGCGCTACTCAGCCAACCGTCAGGAATATCGGTAAGTTCAACCTTAACGGGTGTGGTGCTGTTTAACACTTCAAAATTCCACGTATGGTGGATATTGCTACCAACATTCGCAAACAAACCAATGCCTAATAGCGCATCCGTACCGCTTCCAGTATCAATTACCGTTTCACCTGGGCCGACAACGGGAACCGTATCCCATTGTAATGTTGATGCGCTGGCTTGAAACGAGAATGCAGCCAAAACAAAACCCAAAACTAACAATAACTTTTTCACCAGTCTCTCCAAAATATTAATAACAAGTTATAAAAATGAAAATTTGCAACTCAGCCATCTTTATTGGTAAAGACCCGGAGCTTTCCGACCCTACTTCGCAGTAGGTGTAGCCCTGTGGAGAAACGACACAGCTTGCTCCACCTCCCTTTAAAACGCCTTAGATTAAAACCCGTCCCTATCGGGCATGGTTAAGTTTTAGTTACGTGAAGGTAAGCTTAAAATGCCTTAAACTTACCTGCGCTAACTTAGTTAGCCTCCATTTTTAAAGTCAGCTCTATTTCAACGACCCTAAAAAAATCTTAACCATGCGCCTAGCCTGCAAAATCCTTCTAATATAAGTTTCCTATAGCTCAGGCTTGTCCCTAGAATCTAAAAAACCATACAACTCCGTCTATCCGGCAAGCTAGTTTTTTGCTGCCCCAATGGCCTAGCTTGCATCCATGCTGCCGGACAATTCTTTAGATTCGGCTCTACTATATCGTCCAATTATTTGTCAGCATATCCGTATGAATACCTATATAGCAGTCGCAATAAGTCAAACTTTTCATGAATCGGCTTTAAGGATCGTCTACACCCACGACTGATGAAAATTCAAACTCACCGGAATCCAACAAACACGTTATTATTAGTCGATTGCATAATTGCTCAAGGAAGCACGGATTAAATTCGTCAAAACGTATGCCATAGCCAATCTCTTTATTCCTGCATGTAAGCCCAAAATACCATAATTTCTATTCCTTCTCAGTTACAACAACGACTCATCCAGCCCCATTCATGCTTGCCGGCCTTATAAGATTTTCCATCCGTTATTACGGTGTTGTGATTGCGGTTGCTGCACTGATATTGCTGGTCGGTGCTTACCGTTTTGCGACGGCGGGTTTGGATATTTTTCCTGAATTCTCGCCCAAGCAAGTCATCATCCAGACGGAATCACCAGGGCTTTCGTCCGAGCAAGTCGAACTTTTGGTGACACAACAGATTGAACTCGCAATTAGTGGGGCAATTGGGTTGCAATCCGTGCGTTCTGAGTCGATACAAGGTTTGTCGATTGTTACCGCCATTTTCGGGGAAACCAGCGACGTTTTCCGTAATCGCCAGCTTATCAGCGAACGTTTGGCGAACCTGCCTGCCCATTTGCCTAAGGGAGTTTCACCCGTTGTCCTGCCGCTGTCTTCCTCTTCTGCAACGGTATTGACCTTGGGGTTGAGTTCGGAACGCGTTGACTTGATGGCCTTACGCAGTCTGGTTGATTGGACGATTGCCCCGCGTCTGCACGCCGTATCAGGTGTTGCCGATATCAATGTGTTTGGCGGTGATGTTAAGCAATTGCAACTTCAGGTCGACCCCGTTCAGCTAAAACGCTTTAATTTGTCACTGGAGGAAATCACTCTAGCGGCTACGCAAGCGGCAAATATCCAGGGCAGCGGTTTTGTCGAAAACCTTAACCAACGGTTTACGGTACAGGTGACTGGGTTGCCGGCCAGTCGGGAGCAATTTTCCAACACTATCGTCAAGCGTGAAAATGGGCGCAATATTACGCTAGGCGAAGTCGCAACTGTTAGGTATGCGCCTAAACCGGCCATCGGTGCGGCACAGGTCATGGGCAAACCAGGCGTTGTCATCATGGTGATTGCCCAGTATGGGGCGAATACTCTGTCGGTTTCCAGATCGTTAGAAAGCGTGTTACAAGAAATTGCCCCTGCTTTGGGTAAACAGGGCATTCAGTTTTATCCGCATTTGTTCCGTCCTGCCGACTATATCGAACGGTCAATCAGCAACTTGTCCAGGCATTTGTTGATTGGCGGCCTGTTTGTGCTAGTCGTCCTTTACCTGTTCCTATTTAATGTTCGGGCTGCAATTATTTCAGCATTGGCAATCCCCGTGTCCTTATTGGGCGCGGTGTTGGTGTTGCTGGCGGCGGGGGTCAACCTCAATATTATGGTATTGGGCGGTTTGGCGATTGCATTGGGCGAAGTGGTAGACGACGCGATAATCGACACCGAGAATATATTCCGACGACTACGACAAAATCGCTTATTGTCCCAACCTTTGCCCGTAGATGACGTGATTAACTCAGCATCATTAGAAGTGCGTGGTTCTGTTGTCTACGCTAGTTTTATTGTTGCGTTAGTGTTCGTGCCTTTATTGACTTTGGATGGTGTGGCGGGTCGATTGTTTGCGCCGTTGGGTTATTCTTATATTCTGGCTATCTTACTGTCTTTACTGGTTGCGCTGACATTGACACCGGCACTTTGCCATGCCTTGCTGGGTCGATATACGTTGGAAACTAGGGAGCCGCCGCTAATAAAAGCCCTCAAAGTTTCTTACAGAAACGGGCTGCTGGTCGCAAACAGGCATTTCAAGCCGATATTGGCCATAAGTACAGCCACCTGCTTAATAGGCTTCTCAGCTTTCTTTGCGCTCGACCATAAATTCCTGCCTGAATTGCGCGAAGGCCATTACATCGTCCATACCGCCAGCATTCCCGGCACTTCCCTGGCGGAATCCATCCGCATTGGCACTCAACTCACCCAACAATTTATGGCGATCCCAGGAGTTGAATCGGTATCGCAATGGGCGGGGAGGGCGGAACGCGGCGCCGATACTTACGGCAGCCATTACAGCGAATACGAGATTCGCCTGAAACCGAATTCGGGCGCAGGTCAACAGCAGATACTGGACAATCTGCGGACTATCTTGGGAAACTTCCCTGGCATCGGCTTTGAAGCCAATACCTTCTTGACCGAGCGGGTTGATGAAACCATCTCCGGTTACACGGCACCTGTGGTGGTCAATATTTTCGGCAATGACTTGAATGACCTTGATGCGAAAGCCCAAGCGGTTGCCAAAATCATTCAAGACATTCCCAATGCGGGTAATGTGCAGGTTCGTTCACCGCCCGGTACGCCGTTCGTGCGAGTCCATTTGAACCTGCACCATCTTGCTTATTGGGGCGTAACGCCGGAGCAAGTCATGGCATGTCTACAAACGACTTATGAAACCAACGTGGTGGGTAAATTGTTTGAAGGCAATAAAATTTTTGATATTGCTGTCACCCTATTGCCAAAGCAAAAAACCAATATCACGGCGATCAGCGAGCTACCGATCAAGACGCTGGACAACACCCTAATCAAGTTAGGACAAGTTGCCGACATCATGCCCAACACCGGGCGCTATAATATCTTGCGGCAGAATTCACAACGCAAGCAAACCATCACCGCCAACATTGTCGATGGCGACATGGACGACTTTATGCAGGTGCTGAAAGCACGAATATTAAAGGAGATCCCGTTTGCTGTGGATACCTATCCTGAATTTACGGGCGCAGCCGTCGAGCAAGCCAAAGCTCGGGTCAAACTTATCCTGAATTCATTGCTGGCAGGTGCTGGCGTACTGATACTCATATTTATCGCTATCGGCAATTTTCGGCAAGTTTTGCTTACCCTTGCTAATTTACCTTTTGCGCTTATCGGTGGCATCGGGGCGGTAATCCTGACCGGAGCGCCGCTCTCGGTCGGGTCGATGGTCGGGTTTATTACGCTATTTGGCATCACCGTGAGAAACAGCATCATGTTGTTGTCGCACTGCCAACATGTGGTGGATCACGAAGGCAAGCCCTGGAATCTTGAAACGATTACCCTCGCCGCCCAGGAACGCTTGCCGTCCATCTTAATGACTGCCCTGGTCACCGCCCTAGCCATGTTCCCGATTGCTTTCAACAGTGATAACCCAGGCTCGGAAATCATGGGCCCGATGGCGGCCATTATTATTGGCGGCCTGTTTTCTTCTACCTTATTGAACTTGCTGCTATTGCCTTGTATGTTGTCGAGATACGGGAAGTGATCGTATTAATCCGCCTCGTATTTAATATACTTAAAGCGTGGATCATCGGGCGTTCCTTCCAATGCCCCGCCTTCTTTACCCGGCTGCCACGTAATGACATCTTCAATTTTTTTTGCCAACTCAAAATCCTTGTTGGTTACGCCTTTAGCGGCGTGGTTCATCAGCTTTACAACGACGAAAGCGTAGGAAACGGTCAGGTCGGGATGATGAAATGCGGCTTCAGCCAAATGTCCAACGGTGTTGACCACCATCAAGGTGGATTTCCAGCCGCTCGTCTTATATTTACGGCGAATCCAGCCATTTTCCAAATACCAGTGCGGCAATGTCTCTTTAAGCCGTTCTTCGATTTCGGCATCGGAATAGGTTTCTTCTTGCTTGCGTTCTCTCCACCCCATAACACTGACCTCATGGATAAGTTATAGATTCGGCCTTTTAATGTCTGAACCGTTCGTGCTGAGCTTGTCGAAGCACACACCGCCTTTCGACAGGCTCAAGGCGAACGGAAACTTAATGCTTCACAAGGCCGAATCAATAATTGCAATAATTCTTTAATCGACTCCCGACATTCCAGTATGGACGACCGTCAAAGATGGCGGAAGTGCGGCAAGCAAAGTAGATCGATCGTCCGCCTTAATCCAGATACTTCTTCAGATTGCTTTCTTAATGCGTTCCAATGCCTTTTCCAAGTTAGCCATACTGGTCGCTATCGAAATACGGATGTGCCCAGGACAGCCAAACGCCGAACCCGGCACGAGTGCAACCCCTGCCTTTTCAATCAAATATTCTGAAAAGCCCAGGTCGTCTTCAACACCATCCAGTTGCTCAATTAGCTTTTGGACATTAGGGAACACGTAAAAAGTTCCATCCGTCGGAATGCACTCTACGCCGTCGATGGTATTGAGTTCTGAGACCACATAGTCATGGCGTTTTTTGAATTCAATGCACATCCGGTCGATAAACCCCTGGTCGCCTGTCAGTGCGGTTTCGGCGGCGACTTGCGAGATAGATGTCGGGTTGGATGTGCTTTGGGATTGGATGGTACACATCGCCTCAATCAGTTCCTCCGGGCCTCCCGCATAACCGATACGCCAGCCCGTCATCGAGTAGGCTTTCGATACGCCGTTCATCACCACCGTGCGCCCGTACAGGTCAGGATGCGCATTCAGGATATTGACGAACGTGCCGCTCTCCCAAAGGATGTGCTCATACATGTCATCCGTAGCAATGATGATGTCGGGAAACGCTTTCAGCACATCGCCCAAGGCTTTCAACTCGTCCAAGGAATACGCAATGCCAGACGGGTTGGACGGGCTGTTGATAAAAATCAGCCGCGTTTTGGGTGTAATCGCCTTGCGGAGCTGTTCCGGCGTTATCTTAAATCGCTGCGCCTGGGTAGTTTCGATAATGACCGGCACACCGTCCGCCAGCAACACCATATCGGGATAAGACACCCAGTAAGGCGCAGGGATAATCACCTCATCGCCGGGGTTCAGCAATGCTTGGCACAGGTTATAAGAACTTTGCTTGCCGCCGCAGGACACCAGGATTTGTTTGGGTGTGTAATCCAGGCCGTTATCGTTTTTGAATTTGGCGATAATCGCTTTTTTCAAGCCAGGCGTACCGTCCACGGCCGTATATTTGGTGAAGCCGTTGTCCAACGCCTTAACCGCAGCGGCCTTGATGTGGTCGGGCGTGTCCATGTCGGGTTCGCCCGCGCCCAGGCCGATGATGTCTTTGCCGGCAGCGCGCATGGCGGCGGCACGGGCGGTAATCGCCAAAGTAGGGGAGGGTTTTACGGATTTAACGCGGTCAGAAAGTGCTATGGTCATTTGTACTTTAAAAATAAGCTGAGATTTATAAAGCTAGATTATAACCCAGCCCAATTGAATTCTAAAAAATCTGGCAGATCAGATGAAATCTTTGGCTGGCTCAAAAGACAAGGCATATATTTATAATGGTTGAATCAAACAGCAGTACGTAAATCTACAGGATTGATAACAGCAGGTATTTTTATTTTTTCGCTAAAAAACATAACTTCCGCACCTTTGTACTTTTCTTGGGCACTATAGTTAATGCCATACTCAATGCTACGGCAATCGTTATACAACTTTACGATCTCAGGTGCGTGGTCGTAAGAGACAACCCACGGAAGGTGGATTTGATTTTTCACTTTGTCCGCTAC
>NZ_AYLO01000064.1 GCF_000496735.2 Methyloglobulus morosus KoM1 | reverse complement strand
CTTGTGAAGTATTAAGTTTCCGTTCGCCTTGAGCCTGTCAAAAGGCGGTGTGTGCTTCGACAAGCTCAGCACGAACGGTTCAGACATTAAAAGGCCGAATCTATAAGCCGCTATTCTAACCACTTAATCACATGATCTTCCAAGTCATCGACTTGCGATTCTGCAATCGCAAAACTCCTGATGGAAACGCCAGCATCAACCACAGTGCCCGGCTTACCGGAAACCAAGGGATGCCAAAGAGGCAAATCTTCGCCTTCAGCAAGCAGACGATAAGCGCAGGTGGACGGCAACCAGCTAAATCCTGAGATTTCGTGTTGCCTGAGGTCAAGACACGCCGGCACTAACTGGGTGCGCTCCTGGTAATGAGTACATCGACAGGTATTCAAGCTCAACAAGCGGCAGGCGACATTGGTATAGCAAATCTCGCCCGTCTCTTCGTTCTCCAGCTTGTGGAGACAACACTTACCGCAGCCGTCGCACAAAGATTCCCATTCGTCATGGGTCATTTCCGTTAGCGTTTTGGTTTGCCAAAAATTCAGTGCCATAAGCAACTAGGTGTTGAATTGGTAATTTTTAGTCAGGCAATGGTCTAGCCATTTTTGCAAAAAATAATTGAGCCGCCATTTGTAGTTCATGATTTCACGGCACAAGCCAAAATCTTTGAATACCTGGTTTACGCTAGCCCTGGCGTGGTCGCTTAATGCTTCCGCCAACTGGGCATCCAAGTAAATCCTGATCCTGACGGCAGGCTCCAACAATTCATCTGTTTTTTTGTTAAAGCAATGACTTAATTCGATGGTCAGTGTATAGGCGGTTTGTTCGATAATTTGTAGATGCAGGGTCGTATTATTGCTTGCCAAACCAATGGCATTGTCCTTGATTTCACGCAGGTCGGGAATTAACCGGAATAGCTTTTCATAATTAGACGCACAAACTTGCTCTAGGCAAAGGGATTTGTTGATGGGGTTTAAAAAGCTCATGATTGTAGATTAACCTTCCTTGTAACTAGCATAGGCACTGGCCGTTTCCCACAGCACCACTTGGGACACATTAAAACCGCTTTCCTTTAAGTGCAGATAAATCATTTTGCTCAGGACTTCCGCTGTCGGATGTTCATCCAGCGCACAAAAGCGTTCGTTGTTTGCTTTCAGCGCAGGGATAAGTGGATCATCTTTATGTAGCAGGAAATTGTGGTCCAAATGCCCGTCAATATATGTCTCAACACACTCCCTGATGTCGGCAAAATCACACACCATGCCTTGTTCGTTCAACGTTTCCTGCACGACAGAGATAGCCGCCTTGACGCTATGCCCGTGCAAATTACGGCACTTGCCGGCATGGTTCATCAGACGGTGACCGTAGCAAAAATAGACTTCTTTAGTGATGGTGAACATGGTCATTAATTTCTACTCGTTACGGGACACAGATCATTCGGATTTGGATGGATTCAAACGGACGCAGCTTATCATTACCTAATGGGGATCAATTTCAACTCACGCATATCCCGTAAAAATGGACGATTATGCCTCAAAATCCTTATTGTCGGTGCTCAATTTTTTTAAAGGCTGAATATTCAATCTTCATCCGGTATCCGTCCCCGTAACTCCTCAGACAGTAACATTTGCCCTCCTGTTGTTACGATTTCCTCGTTTGCCCTTATATCATCTTTTACAAAATAGCCGTCAGGAACTGACTCGATATTCTTGATGGCACGTCGGGCGAACCTATCTTTGGCAACCTTAATGTAAACATAAACCTGATCCATGTACCAGACCAATGCCGATTCCGGGACGATAACCCCGCTCTCCCCCAATCCTGGTTCGGGTATCCAGGCCGTTACTTTCATGCCGATACTCAGGTCATCACCGTTAGCCTGAAAAAAATAGCTTTGACCTTGTAGGGTGTTGTCGGCTTGGCTAGACCTGGAAATCAATGTTGCAGAACGGGCCTTGCTACGCTGACCGGATGGCTCTATTACTATAGTATCAATTTCGCTCGTCAATTGTTTATTGGCAGGCAAAGTAATTTGCAAGAGCCGCCGCCCTCCCGATAAAAAATCATTCACTTGAACGGCCTTATCGGACAACACCCATTGGGCCAGCGTTTCACCCCACAAGAGCCGGGCTTCATTGGCTATCGCCAAATGCCGTGCATAGCTGGCATCCAGCAAGGCTTGATCCGCTGAGCCCAACGCCTCATGTTCCTGTAAAGACCGTTTGGCCGATACACCATGCCTAAATAAATCCTGCTGACGTTTAAGGCTTTGCCCTGACTGTTTCAACCGAGATTTGGCACCGTTGAGTTCGGCTTGGGCAACCAGGTAGCGCTCCTTTAGTGCCAGTAATGGCTGGATGCTGATGACTTTACCCATCGCCTCGAATTCTGCCTGGTGTTGGATAGTTTTCACCCGCAAAGTCTTTAGACCTGATTTTGTTTGTGCTACGCTATCGATTACCACAATTGGCTGGCCGCCTATGCCTATATGCTTATCCTGTGCTTCCTGACCGACGGCATCATCGTCACCCGCATTCGCACCTGCAAAAAAACAGCACGCCAGTAAAATCAGGATCGGTTTCAGCGAAATTTTGTTGCCGTAAGGAAAATGCATGTCACAGACAGGTCGTTAATAAAAGACGCTTAAAGTATAATGCCTAGCCACGGGCTTAAAGAATAATTATTGCCCTGATAGCTGGGCTTTAACCTAAAGCTCAAGAAGAGAAGAGAACATAACCCAAACCGTTGGAAACTTAAATGACGAATTTGCCGACTGACTTAAAATACGCACCTTCGCATGAATGGGCGCGACTCGAAAATGACAATACCGTCCGGGTGGGTATCACCGACTTTGCACAGCAGGAATTAGGCGACTTGGTTTTCATCGAGCTGCCTGAATTGGGACGAAAGCTGGCAGCACAAGAACAATGCGCCGTCGTAGAATCCGTCAAGACCGCATCGGACTTGTTCAGCCCCGTTTCAGGTGAGGTTTTGGCTGTCAATACAGCCGTTATCGACGAGCCTGAATTGGTCAATGACGATGCTTATGGCGCTTGGCTTTTTTGTATCAAAGCAGATGACTTAACGGATCTGGACCAACTCATGAGCGGCGCAGAATACCAGAACCTGATTAATGACTGAGCATGCCCATCCCCTAACAAAATATGATTGTAACGACGAATGGCTAACCAAAATGTAAAAGGCATCAAACGTATCCTCAATGCCTGTGTATTTTCTTATTACGGCTTCAAGGCAACCTGGCAACATGAAGAAGCCTTCAGGCAGGAAGTCTTACTGTTTTTGGTGACCACGCCTTTGGGCTTATGGTTCGGCGAGTCCATCATAGAAAAACTTCTGCTAGTCGGCAGCATGGTGCTGGTACTATTGGTCGAACTGCTCAATTCAGCGGTTGAGGCTGTCGTTGACCGAGTGGGCTTTGAACATCATGAACTGTCGGGACGAGCCAAAGACATCGGTTCTGCAGCCGTCATGCTGTCGCTGGTGTGGGCGGGAATAACCTGGGGTTCTATCTTATTTTTACGGGGGATACAATGAGTGCGTTAATCTGTGGTTCTATGGCGTATGACACCATTATGGTGTTCCATGACAAATTCGAAAATCACATCCTGCCTGAAAAAGTACACATCCTGAACGTTTCTTTCCTCGTCCCGGTCATGCGCCGCGAATATGGCGGCTGTGCTGGCAATATCGCCTTTAACCTGAAGTTACTGGGCGAGAAAGCATTGATCATGGCGACAGTTGGGCACGACTTTGAACCTTATGCCCAATGGCTTGGGCAAAACGGCTTATCTAGCGAATATATCAAAGTTCAGGACAACAGTTACACCGGGCAAGCTTATATAACGACGGATGAAGCCGGTAACCAGATTACCGCTTTTCATCCTGGGGCAATGAATTATTCGCATCTCAACTCAATCCCCACTGATGGGGGCATCAGGATTGGAATCGTCTCACCAGACGGTAAGGACGGCATGCTATTGCACGCCAAACAATTTAAGGAACTCGACATTCCTTTTATTTTTGATCCCGGCCAGGGCATGCCGATGTTTAACGGCGACGAGCTATTGCAGTTTATAGAGCAAGCGACTTGGTTAACCTTAAATGACTATGAATCCGAACTGATGCAGGAACGTACCGGCTTGTCCCTTGAGGAAATCGCAAAAAAAGTAGATGCCTTAATCATTACATTGGGCGCCCAAGGCTCCAAAATCTATGCCGATGGTGAGTGCATCTATGTTCGCGCCGCCAAACCGAAAAGCATTGTAGACCCTACCGGCTGTGGTGATGCTTATCGTGCCGGGCTTTTATATGGCCTGATGAACGGATTGCCTTGGGAAACAACAGGCCGCATTGCCTCATTGATGGGCGCCATAAAAATAGAACATAATGGCACCCAGAACCATTCGTTCTCTATGGAAGATTTCCAGCAACGGTATTTTGAAAATTTTGGCACATCCTTTTGATAACCTTGGCACCGAATGCTAAAAAATACCCAACAACTCTTAGATATCATGGCGCGATTGCGCCAACCGGAAGATGGTTGCGCTTGGGATATCAAACAGGATTTTCGCAGCTTAATCCCTTACGTTATCGAAGAGGCGTATGAAGTTGTCGATGCCATTGAGCGCAATGACATGGATGATTTACGCGCCGAGCTAGGGGATTTATTGCTGCAAGTCGCCTTCCATGCACAAATTGCTGCCGAACGTAACCACTTCACTTTTGAAGAAGTCTCGGAAACCATTTGTGACAAATTGATTCGGCGACACCCCCACGTATTTGCAGATGCCGTTTATGCAAGCGATGAAGAACGCCATCAAGCCTGGGAACAGGCCAAAGCGGACGAACGCCAAGAAAAAAACAAGGCTTCCGTTCAACTTAGCGTATTGGACGGCGTTGCGGGTAGCCTCCCTGCCCTACTCGAATGCGAGAAAATCCAAAATCGTGCCGCCAACTTTGGCTTTGACTGGGCGACTATCGAGCCCGTTTTCGATAAGGTGCAAGAAGAACTGGATGAAGTCAAAGAAGCCTGGGCTTCAGGCAACCAAGCCCACATCGAGGAAGAAATCGGCGACCTGTTATTGGTGACAGTTAATTTGGCGCGTCACTTAAAAATTAACCCTGAATTAGCACTCAAGCACAGCACCAAAAAATTCTCCCGTCGTTTTCAATACATAGAACAGCGAGTCGAATCTACAGGTCGCGACTTAAGGGACTGTCAACTCTCGGAGCTTGATGCGTACTGGGATGAAGCGAAAGAGGCGCTTAAAATTTGTCTATAGGATACTGAGGAACGGAATCAAAGCGCTCCTCCCACCCCGAACTTATCTGGAGGCTTACCCGTGCTTTCTTAAGCCAATTCATTGCATACTAAAACAGCAAGATTTATTTTTCTTAACCAAAAAATACTTTTATCAAGTCACTTTGGTCAACCCCAAATAAATACCACGAGGTAATTTTATGCGCCAGGACGATGGACGGGAAAGTGAGAATATCGAAGACCGCCGTAGTTCGGGGTTAGGCAGAGGCCTGGGTAGCACTGGATTTCCGGGCGGCGGCTTAGGAATGGTTGCGGCTGCCGTGGTCGCCCTTTTGTTAGGCGTTGACCCCAGGGTCGTAATAAATACCATAGGCCAATTGTCCAGTTTAGCGCCGTCGCAAACCGGAGGGGCCATTCAATCCAGCCCTGAGGATGAACGGACAAAGAAATTCATGTCAGTGGTTTTGGCGGACACCGAAGACACATGGGGAGCTATATTCCAACAACTAGGCCGCCATTACGAAGACCCGAAACTGGTGCTTTTCAGCGGCCAGGTAGAATCTGCCTGTGGCTACGCACAATCGGCGATGGGGCCGTTCTATTGTCCTGGCGACCGTAAGCTTTATCTCGACATGAGTTTTTTCAATGACCTTTCCTCACAGTACGATGCGCCGGGCGATTTCGCCCAAGCGTACGTGGTCGCCCATGAAGTTGGACATCACGTCCAAAACCTACTGGGCATAGCCAGCCAAGTGCAAACCGCCCAGCAACGCGCCGGTGAAACTCGAGGCAAGCAATTACAAGTGCGGATGGAATTGCAGGCTGACTGCTTTGCAGGTGTTTGGGCAAATAAGGCCAATCAATTCCGCAAGATCCTGGAACCCGGCGACCTTGAAGAAGCGTTGGGTGCTGCCAGTGGCGTTGGCGATGACCGTTTGCAGAAACAATCGCAGGGTTATGTGGTGCCGGAGTCCTTTACCCACGGCTCATCGGCACAACGGATGCGCTGGTTTACCGTTGGTGCGCAAACGGGGGATTTGGGCCAATGTGATACGTTTAAGGCGAATAACTTATAATTGCTGTCTTTAACAGACAAACAGAATCACCAAAAATCATGAACAAACTGGTCATTTACAACCACGGCAAAGATAGCACTCCTTGGGGAGAAAAAACGCTGGCTTTTGCCGACGTTGCCAAACGTCATGGTTACAAGATGGAAAGCCCTGATTATCGGGATGAAATAAATCCAGATGAACGGGTTAAGCAACTGCTGGCGATGGATTTCTCGAACTATTCCAAAATCGTTCTGATCGGCTCCAGCATGGGCGCTTATGTAGCAACCGTTGCTGCGGAAACCCTTCCTGTATCGGGGCTTTTCTTATTAGCGCCTGCTTTCTACTTACCGGATTATCTGCGACATGAATTCAAGCCGTTAGGACAGACCTGGGTATTCCACGGCTGGCAGGATGACATCGTACCCCCTGAAAACGCCTGGAGATTCTGCCAGCAGTACCGTTGTCGCCTGTTAATGCTCGATGACGGCCACCGTTTGATGAGCCAAATACCTTTGTTGCGGAATGAGTTTGATCGTTTTTTATCCGTTATTTAATGCCATATTCCAAAAAAATCCCCGCAAACACCGCCAAACCAAACCAGTTATTATTTAAGAACGCCTGGAAACATCGTTTCTTGTCCCGACGGAAAATCAAACCCTGCTGATAAACGGACAATCCGGTCGCTACCGTTAAGCCCAGATAATAAGGCCAGCTTAATTGCTGCATCAATCCAACTGTCATCAATAAGCCGATAATCACCAACTGCAATGCCGCCATGATGTGGCGGTCGAAATCACCAAACAGGATGGCAGTAGATTTAACGCCGATCTTCAAATCGTCATCCTTATCGACCATCGCGTACATGGTATCGTACACCAATGCCCATAACACCACCGCCAAATACATGACCCAGGCTACGGCAGGAAGTTGGTTTTGTTGGGCTGCAAACGCCATCGGCACCGCCCAACCAAAGGCTATGCCCAGATAGGCTTGCGGCAACTGCGTATACCGCTTCATAAAAGGATAACTGGCCGCTAAAAACGCCCCTCCGAAGGACAATAAAATAGTGTACGTATTCAACAATAAAACCAGTCCGAATGCACACAGGCATAGCGTGACGAAAACGACCAACGCTTCTTTAGCCTGGACTTTGCCGGATGCGATTGGCCTTAGTTTGGTGCGTTCCACGTGCGGGTCAAATTCGCGGTCGGCATAGTCGTTGATGACGCAACCCGCCGACCGCATCAACACCACGCCCAGGCAGAACACGGTCAACACCAATGGGTCAGGCTTGCCCCCGCTAGCTATCCATAAGGCCCAAAGCGCAGGCCAAAGCAGGATAAGGATGCCGATAGGCCGATCCAGCCGTGCCAATAAGCCGTATTGCTTGGCACGGTCTAATAGCCGTTCTTTGGTGATAGTTATTGCCACAATAAAAATCCAGGATAGGTGAGAATGCTATTATAATCGCTCATATTGAAGATTGATTGATATTCGTTTTGAACAGGTGGATCACTATGTCCGTAAAAATTTACCACAACCCACGTTGCACGAAATCACGGCAAACCCTGCAATTACTGAAAGACAAAGGCATTGAACCGGAAGTCATTGAATACTTGAAGACACCGCCCAGCCCTGCCGAATTGGCTGATATTCTGGAAAAACTGGGTATCGAACCCCGCGCTTTAATGCGTAAACAGGAAGCCGAATATAAGGCCAACGGCTTGGACAACAGTGCATTGGATACCCAAGCCTTAATCAACGGCATGGTCAGCCATCCTATCTTGATTGAACGTCCCATTGTAGTCGCCAATGGCAAGGCGGCGGTTGGTCGTCCACCGGAAAATGTGCTTGGCATCCTTTAACAATCGATGAACTTATGATTCCATTCATGGTTCGCCCCCCCCATGAACAGAATGATTACTTTCGCCCTGAGCCTATCGAAGGGCGCGACCAGAGATTCCTTTAATCATCGGAACCATTTCAAATAATTATGGTAAAAATCTTGATCCTTTTTTACTCCCGCGACGGCTCAACAGCAGAAATGGCTCACCTTATTGCGCGCGGCGTTGAATCTGTCAAAGGCGCGGAAGCCGTGCTTAGGACAGTCCCCGATGTTTCCGCCGTGTGCGAAAAAACCGCCAGCACTATTCCAGCCGAAGGCGCAATTTACGCTACATTAGAAGATTTAAAGGGCTGTGATGGCCTCGCATTAGGCAGCCCTACCCGCTTCGGCAATATGGCGGCACCGTTAAAATACTTTCTCGACGGCACGACTGAACTCTGGTTTTCCGGTGCGCTTTCAGGCAAACCTGCCGGGGTATTTACGTCTACGGGCAGTATGCACGGCGGACAGGAAACCACTTTATTGTCGATGATGTTGCCATTATTGCATCACGGGATGGTAACTCTCGGTTTGCCTTATTCGGAAAATGCCCTACGCGAAACCACATCAGGAGGGACGCCTTACGGGCCTAGCCGAGTCACATCGGAAGATCTGCCCATCACCGAGCAGGAAAAAGCGCTGTGCTTGGCATTAGGTGCACGCCTGGCAAAAACCGCGTTGCTGTTAAAACAAGGCACATGAAAATTGCATCCGACTTCCCTTATCGTATTGCTTTAGTCGGTTTTTTTGGATTGTTCGCTTTGTTGATGCTGTGGAATACGATCCTTACGCCTGCGTCCGAATTACCTGTGGCTTTCATGTTAATCCTCACGATTACCCCCCTGTTATTGCCCATGCGCGGATTTTTGGAGGGTCGCCTAAAAAGTTGCGCGTGGCTCGCTTATATTAGCCTTATCTATTTTATGCACGGCTGTTCTGAAGCTTATGCCAACGCAAACACAAGGCAATTCGCCTTGCTGGAAATCCTGTTAAGCCTGATGATTTTTTTTGGCGCGACTTTTTACATACGGTTATCGGGAACCCGCGCCTGAATGGCTGAACAGCTACCCGTAACATTTGAATTCAGGTCCAACCAAACATTTGACGATTTTTGTCCCGGCAGCAACCAGGAAATTATCGTCCAATTAAGGAAATCGGTTGCAGGCGCAGGCGAACAACTTATTTTCCTTTGGGGCGACAAGGGTCATGGCAAAAGCCATTTATTGCAGGCTTGCTGCCAGGATGCATTCAACCAAGGCATCCGTGCCTTTTACTTGGATTTATCAACTTCCATTTCAAGCGAACCCGAGTTACTGAACGGACTTGAAGCGTTCGAGCTTGTTTGCCTGGACAATATTGAGGCATTAATGGGGCTTGCCGATTGGGAATTGGCCTTTTTTAATTTTTTTAATCACCATCGTGACCGCAACCACAGGCTGGTCCTATCCGCAACCCGTCCGCCCAACGCCCTGGCCTTCACCTTGGCTGACCTGCAAACCCGTATCAACTGGGGATTGTCGATAAAAATTCAGCCCCTGGACGATAATGACAAAATCGCCGCGTTGACCCATAAAGCGCAACAAATGGGCTTTGACATTACACCACAAGTCGCACGATTCCTGCTGACCCATTACGACAGGAATTTGTCATCTTTGTGGCCAATGTTTGACGAATTGGACAAGGCGTCATTGGCCGCCCAGCGCAAGTTGACTATTCCATTTTTGAAGCAAGTGTTGGAACGGGACGGCAAATAGCCTAGCGACCGTTATTTGCGGTAGAAGTTATAATCAGCGCTATAGGGAACACGCTTCTCCGATCCGAGATGATTGGCATCACAACCGGATGATGGGGCAACCCCGCCTTGGGTATTGATGCGTTGAATATAATTGGTTTGGGCCAGTAAGCCATCGCCCTCATGTTCTATGGCTTCAAGCAACAACCAAGGTGCAGCCGACTTATCGGGCGCATCGATTTTCTGGACGCCCTTCGCCTTAACGCTGCTGCCATCTTTGTGCGTCCAACTTGGACCCGCGCCGTGACTGCCGACCAAGGCTTGGTTTTGCGTATCGTATAGCTTTGCTTCAGGCGCATACCATTTCCAGGAATATTCACCCGTTTTGAGAGTGCAATGGAAAATCTGGTCGCCTTTGGCATGGACCGTCAAATACGCACTATTTCCCCCTGGCACTTCGATTGCGCCTGGGATCGTCACATCGCCCGCACTGACGACAACGAAAAAAGACTGTAATAAGAAAAAAATTGAGTAAACCAACTTATTGAACATTTTTATCTACCAAGGCATGGGGGTGCCGTCATATTTAATAAAAGCGCCGGATTGCGCCAGGGTAAAACCGTCTATCACGGCGCGCATACCACTTACGCTGGTCTTGCTGTCGATCAAGGCATTTGCGCCGCCCATATCGGTTTGTACCCAGCCTGGGTGAAGGATTAATACGCCGATATTTTGATTCATTAAGTCAATCGATAAGCTTTTCATTGACGCATTTAACGCCGCCTTGCTTGAACGATACAAAATGCTGCCGCCACTGCCGTTATCGGCAAGGCTGCCCATCAGGCTACTAATATTGACGATCAATTTTTTACCGCTACGCTTGATTTGGGGCGAAAAAGATTCCGCCATTTTCACAGGAGCTAACGTGTTGATTAGTAGAGAGTGCTGCCAAGCCTGATAATCCAATTGCCCAAAACCATTGCCGCGCTGGTCATCATAAACGCCCGCATTATTGATTAACACATCAATGGAGGCATCCAGCAATGTTTTCGACAAATCGTCGATTTGACCGAAATCTGCCACATCCAATGCTTCAATCTGTACAAAGTCGTGAGATTGGCGCAACGCATTTAATGCCTCAGCTTGTGCTGGATTGCGACAACAAGCAATAACTTTCCAACCTGCATCGGCATATTGGCGACAAAACTCTAACCCTAAGCCGCGATTGGCCCCGGTAATTAAAACTGATGGCATGGTTGATTCTCTCCTGTTTTCCTAAACAAACCGATAGCTTAAACACCGGATGGAATGCAGCATGGCAATAACCTTTTTCCCTGCTTTAAAAATGCTTATTCGCCGCCACGCAATTGTACTCCAGCTTATCCGATTGCATAAGCTTGGGTGGCTACTCGGAATACACGACGTCAAATCGAGATAGATTGGATTCTGTTTGCTTGATTAACCCTTTTCGACAAAATCCAATATGGCTTGTGCGCGTAACTGCCACTGCAATTCGTCCCGCCTGCCATAACTGACCGCACTTGCCGATTCATATAGTGCCGGGTCATCCAGCAGCATAAGTGCGTTACGGGCAAAGTCAGTCACACTTTTACTGGAGCAATAAAACCCAGCCTCACACAACACGCCCCGTGTGCTGGGCAAATCGCTGGCAAGCACTGGTAGACCATGCGCAAGAAAGTCCAATGCCTTGACAGGGCAAGTCAAGTATCGGTTATAAAACGTGTCCAGCAGCGGCATCAAACCCAAACTGATTTCATTGTCCAGAATCTCATGCAACGACTTAGGGCTGATAAAAGGCTTAAATTGTAATACCTCCCCCAGCCCTTCCTGCTCAGCCTTGTTTTGTAAGGACCTTATCTCATCCGCATTGCCGCCAAAACTTTGCAATTGAACATTGCCGTGCTTTAACCGCCCCGCCAAGTCAAATATCAGTTCCACACCTTTGAAATGGTGCAAATGCCCAATATAAACGATGCGCCTGTGTAATCTGCGTTGCTCTAACGTTGATTTTTTCGTAGGTGTCAAACAGCCCAAAGGAAGCGCAATAATAGGTAATTTCGGGAAACCTTGTTGGTATAAAGCGCGTTGATGCTCAGTAAGACAAATCAAGCCGTCTGTTTTTGGTATCAACATCCATTCCGACCAGCACCTACGCAAATCCGAAATGGAAAGGCCTTGCTTTTTAAGATACCGAGTCGTCAAATAATAATCATGCGCCTCGTACAGCACTTTTAATTTGGGGTACTTTGCTTTGAGCCTTAATAACAGAGATAACGCGCCTATTTCTCGCGTAAGCACCACGACCTTTTCGCCTCGGCTGCAATAAGCCGCCAAGTTTTCCAAAGCAACGCTATAAACGCGGCGCTGCCCACGCTTTTGATCCTTGATGCGATGGATGGCAAGCAAATCATGGGGTTGCTGCCCGTAAAAATCGGCCAAATCTTCATTCGTATCGGAATCAGGCCCTGCCCCTATAAAATAATCGGTAGGCAAACCCATCTGAACGAACGCCAGCGCATTGAGCAAACCCATGTAAACGATGGGCCCTGGCTTTAGCCAATCGCTTTTGTTGATCCAAACAATACGCGGCATGTCACCGAAAATATCACTAATGTTTCAGTACGATTTAAAATCCGTTATAGAATATTGATCAGCATTAAAATCAATTTATATATAACTATATATAGCTATCATACGATAAATACACAATGACTACAAAAACTAACAATCCATTACCACTTGAGGTACAAATTGGGCAGCGTTATTCATGGTGCAGTTGCGGCTATAGCCAAAGCATGCCGTTATGTGACCATTCCCACAGAGAAAAATCGAGCAAGAAATCAGTGAAATTTTATGCCGGCACAACGGGAACTATTGCTTTATGCGGTTGTTCTGAAACCCGTACCCCCCCTTATTGCGACCAGCAACAATGTAAAAAATGAAAAAACAATCATGGCGTTAGAAATCGAACATAAATTTTTGGTGGCTAACGAAGGTTGGCGCGACCATATCCAAAAATCCGCCACTTACAAACAAGGTTATTTAAGCTCCCTGCCAACCAGTTCGATTCGGGTACGCATTGCCGACACTCAAGCCTGGTTAAATATTAAAAGTGCGACCATCGGCACAGAAAGGCTAGAATTTGAATATGAAATCCCTTTAGCCGATGCGGAGCAAATCCTCACTATGCTGTGCAATAAACCGCTAATAGAAAAAACACGGTATTTTGTCCCCAATGAAAACAATATTTGGGAAATTGACGAGTTTGCTGGCGATAACCAAGGTTTGGTTGTAGCAGAGATTGAACTCCATGAAGCTGGGCAACATTTCATGAAACCGCCTTGGTTAGGTGCTGAAGTCACCCATGATTTGCGTTATTACAACAACAATTTGGCCATAAACCCATACAAAAACTGGCGAAATAAATAAATATTTTGACTTAATAAGCATATATTTCAGAAGCCTATTGAATAATAGCCAATATTGTTCTATAGTGAATGTATGAAAAAAACAACTTTTGTTGCATTACTGCTACTCTCACTTCAATGCTATGCAGATGGCGTGGCTAATTCTGTTCAAGCAATCGAATCCGAGTGGGCGTCAATCTATTACACCCTACCTAAAAGCAGCCAAGAAGGCGCTTATGATGCCTTGCTGAAAAAAGCCACGAAATTAACCGAGCAGCATCCGAATTCCTCTGAACTGCTTTTTTGGCAAGCTGTCATATTGGCTACAAATGCCGAATTGCAAGATGGTTTTACTGCCTTGAATGCTATCCATAAGTCACGAGATTTATTGCTCCAGTCCATTAAAATGAACCCTCAAACTGCGAACGGTTCGGCTTATGTGACACTAGGCACGCTCTACTATATGGCTCCTAAATGGCCTATCGCTTTCGGCGATACCGAAAAGGCAGAGCAAATGTTCCAGGCTGCACTTAAAATCAATCCAAATGGCATTGATGCCAATTACTTTTACGGCGATTTTCTACGGGCGAATAACCACCCTACAGAAGCTGAAATATATTTTGAGAAGGCGTTATCGGCACCGTCCAGAGATGATCAGCTTTTCGCGGACAACAAGCTAAAAGACGAAGTAAAACTCGCTCTCGCCAATACCAAAAACCGTAAAATCAATGGCGTAAAAAATGCTTTCTTGTCGCTATTCAATTCTGCAAGCCTGAAATAAAAACGAGACGCTCCGGCTATAGAAAACGAAAATTCGCAAATTAGGCAGGCTTAAATAACCTGCCTTTTCTGTTCTATAGGCTGTTAAATTCTGCTAAAATAATTGAAATATAAACAATCCTTAATTTATCCTGGTAGAAAATAATGGCTTTTGTAGTCACCGAAAACTGTATCAAATGTAAATTCACCGACTGTGTGGACGTGTGTCCGGTCGATTGCTTTCATCAAGGCCCCAATTTTTTGGTGATCGACCCTGACGAGTGCATCGATTGCACCTTATGCGAACCGGAATGCCCTGCCAACGCCATCTTCGCTGAGGATGAAGTACCCGAAGGGCAAGAACAATTTATTCAACTGAATGCAGAGCTATCCAAGCTGTGGCCTGTCATCACAGAAGTAACGAAACCTTTGCCGGATGCTGATGACTGGAACGGTAAACCGGGTAAATTAGAATTATTGGAAAAATAACTCTTTCCTTCTGGCGACAAGCATAAAAAAACCGGCAATGCCGGTTTTTTTATGCTTTTAAGTCATCAATTAAGACTGAGTCGGCCTGTCAACCAACTCAACATATGCCATAGGCGCGTCATCTCCCGGCCTAAAACCGCATTTCATAATCCTAAGATAACCACCGGGGCGATTTTTGTAACGCGGCCCCAATTCGTTAAATAATTTAGTCACCATGTCACGGTCACGTAATCTTGCAAATGCGAGACGACGTTTGGCTACGCTATCTTCTTTTGATAAGGTAATTAACGGTTCAGCCACACGGCGTAATTCTTTTGCTTTTGGTAATGTCGTCTTAATTAACTCATTCTTAAACAATGAGTTAGCCATGTTGCTGAATAGCGCCTTTCTATGGCTGCTATTCATATTTAATTGTCTACCGCTTTTACGATGTCTCATTGCTAAACCTGTTTCTAATGGGTAATGGTATGGGATTGGTCAGCAAGGCTTTCTGGTGGCCAGTTATCAAGACGCATACCCAACGACAAGCCTTTCAAAGCTAAGATGTCTTTTATTTCGGTTAGCGATTTTTTGCCAAGGTTTGGCGTTTTCAATAACTCGACTTCAGTCCGCTGGATTAAATCACCAATATAAAATATGTTCTCTGCTTTCAAGCAATTTGCCGAACGTACAGTCAACTCTAGATCATCTACTGGACGCAGCAATACCGGATCAATTTCATCTTCGGTAACTGATACATCTTCTATTTGTGGTTGAACAACCCGTTCAAAATCAACAAAAACGGACAATTGGTCATGCAATATAGTTGCTGCCAATTTAATGGTTTGCTCTGGATCAACTGTACCGTTTGTTTCTAGTTCGATAATTAATTTATCCAAGTTGGTCCGCTGTTCAACACGCATACTTTCAACATGATAGGCAACTTTGGCTACTGGACTGTAAGAAGCATCTAAATGCAAGGCACCAACCACAGGCACATAATCTGAATTCGTTTTACGCACGCTAAATGGTTCATAACCGCGACCTCGTCGCACCCTGAGTTTCATGTTCAAAACACCGGATTGGGTCAAATTTGCAATGACCAAATCAGGGTTTATAATTTCTACATCATGTGGCAGGGCAATATCTGCAGCAGTCACGCTACCTTCACCGTTTTTGGTGAGGGTCAGCTCAACTTCATCCCTTGAATGCAGTACGATAGCCAGCTTTTTCAGGTTCAATAGTATATCAATGACGTCTTCTTGAACACCTTCAATGGTGGTGTATTCATGTTGAACACCGTCGATCTCAACATCTGTAACAGCGCAACCCGGGATAGTGGAAAGCAACACCCTACGCAGGGCATTACCCAATGAGTGCCCAAACCCCCTTTCCAAAGGTTCAATAACAATACGTGAATGATTAGGTGTCTTGCTTACGACTTCAACTAACCGAGGCTTTAACAAGCCAGCAAAAGAATTCTGCATGTATATTCCTCAGAACCGCAATTATTTTGAATATAATTCCACGACCAACTGTTCGTTGATATCGCTACCCAGATCAACGCGATCCGGCAAAGAATTAAATGTTCCCGTCATCTTTTTTGAGTCAACTTCAACCCAAGTAGGAAAACCATATTGTTCAGCCACAACCAAAGCATCAATAATGCGTTGTTGCTTTTTGGATTTTTCCCTGACTGACAATACATCACCAACTGACAGTTGGTATGAGGGTATATTGATCGACGCACCATTGACTTGTATAGATTTATGGCTGACCAACTGCCTAGCTTCTGCTCGAGTGGCGGCAAAGCCCATACGATAGACAAGATTATCCAGCCGCGACTCAAGCAAGTTCAACAGGTTTTCACCAGTCGCCCCTTTTTTCATATCGGCAGACTTATAATAATTCCTGAATTGCTTTTCCAGAATACCATAGATCCGACGCAAACGCTGTTTTGCCCTTAACTGGAGCGCATAGTCAGAGCTTCTGTTACGTTTAGTACCGTGTTGCCCAGGTCTTTGATCAAGCTTGCATTTTCCTTCTAAGGATTTGCCCCTGCTTTTTAGAAAAAGATCTGTTCCTTCTCTTCTGCTTAATTTACATGTGGGGCCTAAATATCTTGCCATTTATACAGCTCCTTTACACGCGGCGTTTCTTAGGTGGACGGCAACCATTATGTGGAATGGGCGTCACATCTATGATGTTATTAATTTTAAAACCTAAATTATTTAAGGAACGCACTGCAGATTCTCGCCCTGGGCCCGGCCCTTTAATATGCACATCAAGGTTTTTCATGCCAAATTCTAATGCAACTGTACCTGCCTTTTCAGCGGCAACCTGGGCAGCAAACGGGGTGCTTTTCCTGGAGCCCCGAAAACCTGACCCCCCGGATGTTGCCCACGAAAGCGCATTACCTTTTCTGTCGGTAATCGTAATGATGGTGTTATTAAAAGAGGCATGGACATGGACAATGCCATCTGCAACTTCTTTCTTTACCCGTTTTCTTGTACGTGCTGGACTTGCCATTAATCAAACCTTATTGCTATCTTATTTTTTAATTGGTTTCCGCGGACCCTTGCGAGTACGAGCGTTTGTTCTGGTGCGCTGCCCCCTTAAAGGCAAGCCACGCCTATGTCGAATGCCACGATAGCAGCCAAGATCCATCAACCTTTTGATATTCATGGACACTTCACGACGAAGATCGCCTTCAACCGTCATCTTAGACACAACACCCCGGATAGCCTCCAACTGGTCTTCAGTTAGGTCTTTTATCTTTACGGATGTCAATATGCCGACTTTCCCACAAATATCACTTGCTGTCTGACGGCCAATACCATAAATAGAGGTGAGTGCGATCACCGCGTGCTTATGTTCTGGTATGTTTATCCCGGCAATACGTGCCATCTAGTACTCCATTGAATAGGATCTAAAGTTAACTGAAAATTTTAGCATTATTATTCTATTACAGCAACAACTGCTTTCTATCCTTGCCGTTGTTTGTGTCTTCCATCTATGCAGATAACCCTAACAACACCACTTCTCTTAACGACTTTGCAATTTCTGCAAATTTTTTTGACTGAGGCACGTACCTTCACAAACAACTCCTACTATTCAGTTAGTTTTATTTCTTCAAGTTTGCTTTTTTCATCAGCCCTTCATACTGCTGGGACATGACATGAGTCTGCATCTGTGAAATAAAATCCATCACGACAACAACAATAATTAACAAAGAAGTCCCGCCAAAATAAAAGGGTACATTCCAGTAAACGATCAGAAATTCAGGCAATAAGCAAACTAAGGTAATATAAATAGCGCCAATTAAAGTCAAGCGTGTCATCACCTTGTCTATGTAAGCACTAGTTTGTATGCCGGGCCTAATACCTGGCAAAAAAGCGCCTGATTTTTTAAGGTTTTCCGCCGTTTCTTTTGAATTAAAGACCAATGCCGTATAAAAAAAGCAAAAGAAAATAATAGCAGAGGCATAAAACAACACATACACGGGCTGCCCTGGCGACAACATCGTCGCGATATCTTGCAACCAAGTAAAACCCTCAGTGTTACCAAACCAGCCGGCAATTGTCGCAGGAAACAATATAATACTTGAAGCAAAAATCGGGGGAATTACACCCGCCATATTCAGCTTTAAGGGTAAAAAACTAGTCTGCCCTGCATACATTTTCCTACCTTGTTGCCGCTTTGGATAATTGATGGTAATCCGCCTTTGACCGCGCTCCACAAAAACAACCAAAGCCGTAACCAATATCGCAATCAAAAACAGGAGAATAATAAACCCACCGTTCATTTCGCCAGTGCGCGCTAGTTCCAAAGTTCCACCTACTGCTTTGGGTAAGCCCGAAACGATACCTGCGAAAATAATTAAGGAAATACCATTCCCTATGCCCCGCTCGGTCACTTGCTCACCCAGCCACATCAGGAAAATTGTACCGGTCACCAAAGTGATAGTCGTCACAACAATAAAGCTAATACCAGGAGCCAATACCACTGACAAACCACCAGCCGTTTGGTTCTGTAATGCCAAAGATATCCCTATCGCTTGGAATGTCGCCAGCACTACTGTTCCATACCGCGTATACTGAGAAATCTTTTTTCTTCCAGACTCGCCTTCTTTTTTTAGCTGCTCCATGGCTGGAATAACGACCGTCATCAACTGCATAATAATAGATGCAGAAATATAGGGCATAATTCCGAGCGCAAAAAGACTTAAGCGCATCAAGGCACCTCCGGAGAACATGTTGAACATATCAAGAATGGAACCACTCTGTTGTTCAAACATGACTTGCAGCGCTTTTGGATCGATGCCAGGAACAGGAATGTGGGCACCTATTCGATAAACGACAAATGCACCAAATACAAATAATAACCTGGACTGTAACTCAGAAAAACCACCTGATTTATAGGTTGGCATCGCAGTTTTTGGGGTGTTCACTTAAACCTCGACCTTGCCACCAGCCGCTTCAATTGCCAGCTTTGCACCGCTTGTCACGTTAATGCCCTTAAGCGTAACCGATCTGGTTATTTCACCAGACTTAATGACTTTCGCTTTTTGAGTAAAGGCAGGGACAATGTTGTTTTCGATCAATATGGCTAAATCAACACTATGCAAACCCAGCTTTTCCAATTCACCCAGCCTTACTTCCGCAGAATATTTTGCTGATCTTGATATAAAGCCAATTTTAGGCAAACGTCGTTGCAAAGGCATCTGACCGCCTTCAAAACCAACTTTATGGAACCCGCCACTACGGGCTTTTTGGCCTTTATGGCCTTTGCCACAGGTCTTGCCTTTAGTGCAACCAATACCTCTGCCAACTCGTCTTGCTTTTTTTCTTGACCCTTCGCTTGCTTGGATAGTGTTCAAAAACATTATTTTTCCTCGACTCGCAACATATAGGATATCTTGTTAATCATACCCCGGTTTTCTGGTGTATTAAGAACTTCAACAGTCTGGTTGATCCTCTTCAAACCCAAACCCTTTAGACATTCTTGATGAACGGGCAATCTTCCGAATTTGCTTTTCGTCATCGTGACGCTTAACTTATTACCAGCCATTGCACTATCCAATTATTTGTTCAACGGTCAAACCGCGTTTCGCCGCTATTTGGTTTGCGTTATGCATTCCGGTCAGGCCATTGATAGTCGCCCTGACCACATTGATCGGGTTGTTTGTACCTATGCATTTAGCAAGTACATTATGCACACCGACAACTTCAAACACCGCACGCATCGCACCGCCGGCAATAATGCCGGTACCTTCCGATGCAGGCTGCATATACACTTTCGCCGCTCCCGTTGTGTTCATAATCGGATATTGTAAAGTATCGCCTTTCAATGCGACTTTACGCATATTCTTACGGGCTTGTTCCAATGACTTTTGGATAGCGATAGGCACTTCACGCGCTTTACTGACACCGTAACCAACACGCCCTTCGCCATCTCCGACCACAGTTAGGGCTGCAAAACCAAATACGCGACCACCTTTGACCACTTTGGCAACACGCCTTACGTTAACCAGCTTTTCTTGCAAACCATCTGTACTACCTTGTGCAGGTGCTGTAGACATTTTATTCTCCTAAAACTTTAATCCGGCTTCACGGGCAGCATCTGCCAAAGCCTTAACACGACCATGATACTTAAAGCCAGAACGATCAAACGCAACTTCCGTAATACCCGCTGCAATGGCTTTCTGTGCGATAGACTTACCCACTTCTGCAGCAGCAGTAATATTACCGGTGTTCTTCAATCCACTTTTGATTTCTGACTGGTTAGTGGACGAGCTTGCTAGCGTTGTCGTACCATCCCCGCTAATGACTTGCGCATAAATATGCTGCGTTGTCTTATGTATAGATAGGCGAATTGCTTTTTGCTGCCTAATTTTGCAGCGCAATTTAGTCGCACGCTTTAACCGGGTGTTTTTCTTGTCCATTTACTGACCTATTTCAAACTAAATCTACTTCGACCTTATCTATTTCAAGCCGCTACTTTTTCTTGGCTTCTTTCTTCACCACATTCTCATCGGCATACCTGACGCCTTTGCCCTTGTATGGCTCAGGCGGGCGATAAGCCCTAATTTTTGCGGCAACTTGGCCAACCTGTTGCTTGTCGCTGCCTTTAACTAAAATTTCAGTTTGGGAAGGCGTTTCAACTGTAATTCCAGCCGGAACGTCAAAATCAACCGGATGCGAATAACCTAAAGACAGACTAAGCACATTACCTTTAGCTTGCGCCCTATAACCAACGCCAATTAGAGTCAATTTCTTTTCAAAACCATCAGAGACACCTCTTACCATACTGTTGGCAATAGCTCGCGCCGTTCCCGCTTGGGCTACGGAGTTCTTATTGTCTTTATCCCACTGCATCTGGATAACATTATCAGTAACCGTAATTCCAACCGCCGGGTTGAAATCGAATGACAATTCACCTTTACTTCCTTTAACAGTCATATTGTTGCCAGTCAATTTGACATCAACACCTTTCGGGATAGTAACGGGAGCCTTAGCAATTCTGGACATAAAACGCCTGCATTAACAAACTGTACAAATAATTTCACCGCCATGACCTTTGGCTCTTGCAGCCCTATCCGTCATGACGCCATTTGAAGTAGACACGATAGCGATACCCAAACCGCCCAACACTTTTGGAAGTTCATCTTTGGACTTATAAATTCGCAAACCAGGCCGACTTATTCTTTTAATTTCTTCAATCACTGGAGTACCTTTATGGTACTTAAGGTCGATTATCATCTCACTATGGTTGCCCACTGTTTCGACGCGAAAATCAGTTATATAACCTTCATCCTTCAAAACCTTAGCGATAGACAGCTTTACTTTGGATGATGGCTGTTGTATCGATTTTTTACCCGCAGATTGACCATTTCTAATCCGAGTCAACATATCCGCTATAGGGTCTGACATGCTCATTGTTTTGTCTCCAAACCTTTAGTACCCATTACCAACTGGCCTTAACCATTCCAGGAACATCACCACGCATGGTCGCTTCCCGCAACTTATTCCTGCTCAAACCAAATTTCCGGTAATATCCGTGGGGACGACCTGTCAGGCCGCAACGATTCCTGATACGAGCCGCACTCGAATCTCTGGGCATCTTTTGTAATTGCAGTTGTGCCGATTCTTTCTGTTCAAATGAAGACTTAGGAGACCTTATGGTTTCCCTTAATACTTGACGTTTTACATCAAACTTTAACGCCAATTTCTTGCGCTTGTTTTCACGGGCAATCATGGATTTTTTCGCCATATCTAAATCTCAATTCTTAAACGGAAAGTTAAAGAGCTTTAATAACGCCAACCCTTCTTCATTTGTTTTCGCAGTCGTCGTAATGGTGATGTCCATACCACGCAACACATCTATTTTGTCATAATCAATTTCAGGGAAAATGATCTGTTCTTTCACGCCCATCGAATAATTGCCACGACCATCAAAACTTTTTGGGCTTAAGCCCCTAAAATCACGAATCCTTGGTATAGAGATATTGATAAGCCTATCGAGGAATTCATACATCCTTTGACTACGCAAAGTCACTTTGCAACCTATTGGCATATCATCACGGATTTTAAAACCAGCGATGGATTTTCTTGCCAGGGTAATCACCGGCTTTTGCCCAGAAATTTTTTCCATATCGGCAACAGCAGATTGCAAAGTCTTCTTGTCTGCAACGGCTTCGCCCACACCCATATTAAGCGTGATTTTGGTGATCCGTGGCGCCTGCATAACAGACTTGTAGGAAAATTGTTTTACCAATTCTGGGAGAATTGTTTCTTTATAAACGGACTCTAATCTAGCCATGATCCTAAACCTTAAACGTCAACAATTTCGTTTGTTGACTTGAAATACCGAACTTTCTTGCCATCTTCCAAGACCTTGAACCCTACACGATCCGCTTTTTTGGTTGTAGGATTGTAGATACCAACATTAGAGGCATCAATTGGCATATCTTTAGCGATAATTCCACCCGTTATCCCTGCATTTGGATTGGGTTTTTGACTTTTTTTGGCCTGATTAATACCTTCGACCAAGATTTTGTTGTCTTTCAAAATCTGCGTTACCCTGCCACTTTTGCCCTTGTCTTTTCCGGTGCGAACGACAACATCATCACCTTTTTTAATCTTTAACATGCGCGTCCCCTATAACACTTCTGGAGCAAGCGAGATAATTTTCATAAACTTCTCACCCCTTAATTCACGGGTCACTGGCCCAAAAATACGGGTACCTAGCGGCTGCAAGTTATTGTTGAGGATGACCGCAGCATTACCATCAAAACGGATAACGGAACCATCTGCCCTGCGTACGCCCTTGGCTGTCCTAACGACCAGCGCATTGTAAACCTCGCCCTTTTTAACCCTGCCACGAGGAATAGCATCTTTTATGCTCACCTTGATGATGTCACCAATGCCCGCATACCGTCTATGCGACCCTCCTAATACTTTGATACACATGACCTTTTTTGCCCCGCTATTGTCGGCAACATCAAGGTTAGTTTGCATCTGAATCATGATTATTTCCTATTTAACTGTGTAACCGCAACACTTACCGATTGGCACTTTCCAAAACTTCAACCAATTTAAATGCCTTGTGTTTAGATAACGGCCTACATGACGTGATCGATACCAGATCGCCTTCTTGGCAAACGTTTTGTTCATCATGCGCCATCAATTTCGTTGAACGCTTAATATACTTGCCATAAACCGGATGCTTGACCACACGCTCCACCAAGACCGTTACGGTTTTGTCCATTTTGTTGCTGACTACCTTCCCGGTTATTGTCCGCAGTTTGACTTCATTTTCAACCATGTGTCGATCTCGCCATTTCAGTGATAAGGGTGTGGACGCGCGCTATATCACGCCTTACTTTCTTGACCTGATCCGGCCGAGAAAGCTGACCTGTGCCTTTTTGCATCTTTAAGTTAAATCTTTCCTTGGAAAGTTCGATAAGCAATGCACCCAATTCTTCCTTGGTTTTTTTACGTAAATCTTTCGCCTTCATTACATTATCGTCCGAGCTGTGAACAGAGTTTTCAATGGCAGCTTAGCTGCAGCTAGGGTAAACGCCTCACGAGCTAATTCTTCAGAAACGCCTTGTATCTCGTATAACATCGTGCCGGGCCTAATTTGTGCAACCCAGTATTCTACACTACCTTTACCTTTTCCCATACGTACTTCTAAAGGTTTTTTGGTAATTGGCTTGTCAGGAAATATACGTATCCAAATCTTGCCGCCACGTTTAACGTGCCGTGTAATTGTCCGACGGGCAGATTCGATTTGACGGGCAGTTAACCTGCCACGACTAATGGATTTTAAGCCATATTCGCCAAAACTGACGGATGATCCACGGACGGCAACACCGTTGTTTCGACCTTTGTGTTGTTTACGGAATTTTGTTCTTTTTGGTTGCAGCATGACCCTTCTCTTTACTTATTTCTTGGCATCAGAATTAATGGCGGCATTGTGCGTATCCATATCAAATACTTCGCCTTTAAATATCCATACTTTTATGCCAATAATTCCATAAGTTGTATTGGCTTCAGCAGTAGCGTAATCAATATCCGCCCTTAAGGTATGCAAAGGCACCCGACCTTCCCGATACCATTCGGTACGGGCGATCTCGGCACCATTTAAACGTCCGCCAACCATGATTTTTATGCCTTCCGCACCAAGCCGCATAGTATTTGTTACTGCACGTTTCATTGCCCTGCGATACATAATTCGTTTTTCGAGTTGCTGCGCCACACCTTCTGCCACCAAATAGGCATCAAGCTCCGGCTTCCTGATTTCTTCCACATTCAGCTGCACTGACACCCCAATCATTTTGGATATTTGTTGTCTCAGCACATCTATATCTTCGCCTTTTTTGCCTATAACAATCCCTGGCCTTGCGGTATGGATTGTGATATGGGCATTGTTAGCTGGCCGGTTAATTTGGATGTGACTTACTGAAGCATGTGCCAATTTTGTTTTAAGGAATTGCCTGACTTCCAAATCTTGATTCAGGAACAAAGGGTAATCATGGCTATTCGCATACCATCTTGAGTTCCAATCCTTTACTATGCCAAGTCGAATGCCGATTGGATGTACTTTTTGTCCCATTTTCTGCCTACCCGTGTTCCGAAACTTTAATTGTAATGTGACAGGTTCTTTTAAGGATATGATTTGCACGTCCTTTAGCTCTTGCCTTAAATCTTTTCATGGTTGCCGCTTCATTGACAAATACAGTTGACACCTTTAATTCATCTATGTCGGCACTGTCGTTATGCTCGGCGTTAGCTATAGCCGACTCAAGAATTTTTTTGACAATCGCCGCACCTTTCTTTGAACTAAATCTCAATGTATTCAGTGCTTTTTCTACAGGTAAGCCACGGATCAAATCCCCAACCAGCCGCGCTTTTTGGGCAGATAATGGTGCATTACTTAATTTCGCTGAAACTTCCATTACACAACAACCTTATTTAGATTTCTTGTCAGCCACATGGCCTTTGTAGGTACGGGTCGGCGCAAACTCGCCCAGTTTATGTCCTATCATGTTTTCAGAGACGAGTACGGGTATATGTAACCGCCCATTGTGAACGGCTATCGTCAACCCCAACATATCTGGGATAATCATCGACCTTCTAGACCACGTCTTAATCGGCTTGCGATTATTTGCATGAACAGCATCTTCGACTTTCTTTAGAAGATGATGATCGATGAATGGACCTTTTTTAATTGACCGTGGCACGGATATACCTCTCTTATCTTATTTTCTGCGCCTGATAATCATGCTATCAGTGCGTTTGTTTTTTCTAGTTTTATAGCCCTTCGTGGGCGTTCCCCAAGGGGAGACAGGATGACGCCCTCCTGACGTTCTTCCTTCACCACCACCGTGCGGATGGTCTACAGGGTTCATTACAACGCCTCGAACTGTTGGCCTGACACCTCGCCAACGCGTAGCTCCCGCTTTTCCTAACGATGCCAAATTATGTTCTGAATTTGACACCTCTCCAATCACGGCGCGGCAATCCGCCAAGACTTTCCGCATCTCGCCTGAGCGCAACCGTATCGTCGCATGGGCACCATCCCTCGCAACCAATTGTGCTGATGCTCCAGCACTTCGGGCTAGCTGCGCGCCTTTGCCAGGCCTTAACTCCACGCAATGGACGACTGTACCCATTGGTACATTTCGCAATGGCATACAATTACCTGGCTTTACCGGAACGGTTTCAGACGAAACAAGTTCTTGACCTACCACAAGTCCTTTAGGCGCGATAATGTAACGGCGCTCACCATCTTTAAATAAGATCAAGGCAATATTTGCCGTCCTATTTGGGTCATACTCAAGACGTTCTACAACCGCAGGTATATCGAATTTGTTACGCTTAAAGTCGATCATTCGATAGTGCTGTTTGTGTCCACCGCCTACATGCCGTGTCGTTATTCGACCCTGGTTATTCCGACCACCACTTTTACTGAGCTTACTCAACAAGGGCGCGTAAGGCTTTCCTTTATGAAGACCTTCGCTCTTGACTCGCACTACAAAGCGCGAACCTGGTGATGTCGGTTTTGACTTTACAATAGCCATTTTGTACCGTTTCCTATTGTCTCTTTATCTTAAATAAACTATGGAGTTGCAAAGCTAATGTCATGGCCGGGCTTGAGTTTGACATAGGCTTTTTTCCAATCTGAACGCTGCCCCAGGGTTTTGCCAAAGCGCTTTTTCTTGCCTTTAACATTTAGCACATGAACCGAATCCACTTCAACGCTAAACATAGCTTCTATAGCCTTTTTGACCTGAATCTTAGTCGCTTGCTTTTTCACCCTGAAGACAAATCGGTTGTCTTTTTCAGCGGCAATTGTGCTTTTTTCTGAAATGACCGGCGCATCCAAGATATCACTCAACTGGTAATTACTCATGCTAAATGCTCCTCCAAACTCTTGATTGCAGCAGATGTCGCAATAATTTTATCGGCAGCCACCAACAAGACTGGACTTAAGTTTACCGCCTCAACAATCTCCACATTGGGGATGTTCCGCGATGCCAAGGCAAGATTTTCCTCAATCTTATCCACAATAATCAACACACGCCTTGCATCGACATCTTTTAGCTTGGCATTAAATTCTTTAGTCTTGGGCGTGGCAGGAATAATAGAGTCACTGACCACCAACCTGTTTTGTCTAAGCAATTCAGAAAGGATAGAACGGATGCCGACGCGAAACATTTTTTTATTCAATTTTTGGCTGTAATCCCTGGGCCTTGCCGCAAACACAACACCACCAGTTCGCCATATCGGGCTTCGGGTAGAACCTGAGCGCGCACGACCCGTTCCTTTTTGTTTCCAAGGCTTAGCCCCGCCGCCGCTTACGTCAGACCGCGTTTTCTGGGCTTTTGTGCCCGCCCGCGCTCCGGCCAGATACCGGGTCACTAACTGATGTATTAACGTCTCGTTATAAGATTGTCCAAAGACCGTCTCTTGCACGTCAATGTTGCTGGAATTACTTCCACTTAAAGCTGGAATTTGCAAAGCCATGATTAACCTTTATTTCGCATTTTTGTTGCGGGTGTAACGACTACATCACCGCCTTTAGCACCAGGTACTGCACCTTTGACTAGAATTAAGTTCCGTTCAGTATCAATGGAATGGATAGTCAAGTTTTGTGTTGTTCTTTTCACATCCCCCAAATGACCCTCCATTTTTTTACCTTTAAATACGCGCCCCGGCGTTTGGTTCATACCGATTGAACCCAATACCCGATGAGAACGGGAGTTACCATGGGTAGCGTCTTGCATGTGGAAATGATGGCGCTTGATGCCACCAGCAAAACCTTTACCAATGCTTTTTCCTTGCACGTCAACCATTTGTCCCGCCGAGAAAATACTGACGGGCAATTCAGAGCCAACCGCTAAATCTTGGCCTTCGTTTTCATCTAACCGGAACTCCCACAATCCTCTGCCTGCGGTCATATTAGCCTTGGCATAATGACCAGCCATTGCCTTAGTGACGTGCGAGGACTTTTTGTCACCTACCGCGACTTGAATCGAGCGGTAACCATCAACCTCAACGCTTTTGATCTGGGCAATTCTGTTGGAATCAACTTGTAGCACAGTAACGGGCACGGAAACGCCATCCTCACCAAACACTCTGGTCATACCGCATTTTCGACCCACAAGACCTATTGACATCTGCCGAAACCTCTATTTTTCTTAATTCAATTTAATCTGGACATCTACACCGGCGGCGAGATCTAATTTCATCAACGCATCGACTGTTTTGTCAGTCGGCTCGACGATATCAAGCAACCTTTTGTATGTCCTTAACTCATACTGATCCCGCGCATCTTTATTGACATGCGGTGAGATCAAAATCGTAAAGCGTTCTTTTTTAGTAGGCAAAGGTATAGGCCCCTTAACTTGGGCACCTGTCCGCCTTGCTGTTTCTACTATCTCACCAGCCGATTGGTCAATCAATTTGTGGTCAAACGATTTCAACCGGATTCTGATAGTTTGGTTTGTCATTTCTTCTACTCGATTTAAGGTGCAACAATTTATTCGATGATGGATGCAACAACCCCAGCGCCCACGGTACGTCCACCTTCACGGATTGCAAAACGCAAGCCCTCTTCCATAGCTATAGGATTGATCAGCGTGACTTCAACCGCGATATTGTCACCAGGCATGACCATCTCGGTACCTTCAGGCAGCTTAACGGCACCAGTAACATCCGTTGTCCTAAAATAAAATTGAGGGCGGTAACCGTCAAAGAATGGTGTATGGCGACCACCTTCATCTTTTGACAATACGTAAATTTCGGCCTTAAATTTCTTGTGTGGCTTAATGGTGCCTTTATGAGCGAGGACTTGCCCACGCTCCACTTCATCACGCTTCGTGCCTCTGAGCAACAAACCTACGTTGTCACCCGCCTGGCCTTGGTCGAGCAATTTGCGGAACATTTCCACACCGGTAACAGTAGTTACCATAGTGGGTTTAATGCCAACGATTTCGACTTCTTGACCGACCTTGATAATACCGCGCTCGATACGGCCTGTTACCACGGTACCACGGCCTGAGATTGAGAATACGTCTTCGATTGGCATTAAGAAAGAACCGTCAACAGCACGCTCAGGCAATGGAATGTAACTATCTAATGCTTCAACCAGTTTGACGACAGACTGAATACCTAACTCGCTGTCCTCACCTTCAAGGGCTTTTAGGGCAGATCCAATAATAATCGGGGTGTCATCGCCTGGGAATTCATACATATCCAGCAACTCCCTGATTTCCATTTCGACCAGTTCGATCAATTCAGCATCGTCCACCATGTCGGCTTTGTTAAGGAACACGACAATATAAGGAACACCTACCTGCCTCGATAACAGGATGTGTTCACGAGTTTGCGGCATTGGGCCATCGGCTGCAGAACAAACCAAAATTGCACCGTCCATCTGAGCTGCGCCAGTAATCATGTTTTTGACGTAGTCGGCATGCCCGGGACAGTCAACGTGTGCATAATGGCGAGCCGCAGATTCATATTCGACGTGCGAAGTCGCAATCGTGATACCACGTGCACGCTCTTCAGGCGCATTGTCGATTTGGTCGAACGCCTTAACTGCACCACCGTGCAATTTAGCCATTACTGTCGTTAAAGCGGCGGTCAGCGTTGTCTTTCCGTGGTCAACGTGACCGATTGTACCGACGTTGACGTGGGGCTTACTACGTGAAAATTTTTCTTTAGCCATGACTCAATACCTTTTATGTTACATTCAAATTATGATGATTTTTTAATAATTGCTTCTGCAATAAATGCAGGCACTTCATTGTATTTCTCAAACTGCATACTGTATGTAGCTCGCCCCTGCGTTGCCGAACGCAAATCAGTTGCATAACCGAACATTTCCGCTAGCGGTACTTCGCAACTAATCGTTTTCCCTGATGGCGTGTCATCCATGCCTTGTATCAGCCCGCGCCGCCTATTGACATCGCCGACCACATCACCCATATAATCTTCAGGGGTGACGATTTCCACTTTCATGATAGGCTCGAGCAGAACCGGATTTGCCTTTCTTGCACCTTCCCTAAAACACATGGAACCTGCAATCTTGAATGCCATCTCGCTCGAATCAACGTCATGATACGAGCCATCAAACAGGGAAACCTTTACATCCAAAACGGGATAACCTGCCAAGACACCGCTTTTTAGCTGCTCCTGAATCCCCTTATCTACTGCCGGAATATATTCCTTTGGAATCACTCCGCCAACAATTTCATTTATAAATTCGTAGCCAGAACCATTTACTTTGGGCTCCAACCGCAACCAGACATGACCATATTGGCCTTTGCCACCTGATTGTCTAATAAATTTCCCTTCTTGCTCAACTGTGCTGCGAATGGTTTCACGGTAAGCCACTTGCGGTGCCCCAACGCTGGCATCCACACCAAACTCCCTTTTCATCCGATCAACAATAATCTCAAGATGGAGCTCACCCATCCCCGATATGATGACCTGCCCAGATTCTTCGTCCGTATGCACCCTGAACGAAGGGTCTTCTTGAGCCAGCTTCGCCAAAGCGACGCTCATTTTGTCTTGGTCGGCCTTGGTTTTCGGCTCTACCGCAACCGAAATTACGGGATCTGGAAAATCCATTCGTTCAAGGACAATGATATGATTCGGGTCGCAAAGCGTTTCCCCTGTAGTCACATCTTTTAACCCTATCGCAGCCGCTATATCCCCTGCACAAACGACTTTTACTTCTTCCCGACTATTGGCATGCATCTGCACGATACGACCGATGCGTTCTTTTTTCTTTTTTACCGAGTTGTAGACCGCATCCCCAGAACTTAGGATTCCAGAATACACCCTGAAAAAAGTGAGCGTCCCAACGTACGGGTCAGTCGCAATCTTGAATGCCAAGGCCGCAAAGGGCTTGTCATCCGACGCCGGACGCTCCGCTTCCGTCATTTCATCGTCCAGAATTCCCTTAATCGCCTTAATGTCGACTGGCGAAGGCAGGTACTCAATGACGGCATCCAACATGGCTTGAACGCCTTTATTCCTGAATGCCGAACCACAATAAGCAGGAACTATCTGGTTGGCTAACGTGAGCTGCCTTATACCTTGCTTTATTTCTTCATCGGTCAAAACACCTTCTTCCAGGTATTTGCCCATCAATTCTTCATTAGCATCCGCTGCCGCTTCAATCAGGCGTTCTCGCCATTCATTGCAACTTACCAGCATGCCTGTCGGAATTTCCGTTTCTTTAAAGGTCATGCCCATATTGGCATCATCCCAATAAATGGCCTTCATTTTGACCAGATCGACTACACCTTGAAAATGCTCTTCAGCACCAATCGGCAACTGCATAGGGACAGCCTTACCTCCAAGCCGTAACCCAATCTGCTTAACTACTCTCAGGAAGTCCGCTCCCGACCTGTCCATCTTATTGACAAATGCCAATCGCGGAACATGGTACTTGTCTGCTTGCCGCCAGACCGTTTCCGACTGCGGCTCAACCCCGCCTACCGCGCAAAAAACCGCGCAAGCCCCGTCAAGCACCCGCAAAGACCGTTCCACCTCAATGGTAAAATCAACATGCCCCGGCGTATCAATGATATTAATACGATGCTGCGGAAACTGCTTTTCCATGCCACTCCAAAAACACGTTGTCGCAGCAGATGTAATCGTAATCCCTCTTTCTTGCTCTTGCTCCATCCAATCCATGGTTGCAGCACCATCGTGCACCTCACCTATCTTGTGAGATACCCCTGTGTAATACAGCACCCGTTCCGTGGTAGTGGTCTTTCCCGCATCAATATGAGCCATTATCCCGATATTGCGATAACGCTCTATTGGCGTTTTCCTAGCCACCTCTTAAGCCTAATTTTTTTTCAATCTTTACCAGCGGTAGTGGGAGAACGCCTTATTGGCTTCCGCCATTCTGTGGGTATCTTCACGCTTCTTAGCGGCAGAACCCCTGCTTTCAAACGCATCCATCAATTCACCCGCAAGCTTGGACGACATCGTCCTCTCATTCCGTTTACGGGAAGCATCTATCAGCCAGCGCATCGCTAATGCCATACGCCTTGAAGGACGGACTTCAACGGGCACCTGATAGGTTGCGCCGCCGACACGGCGCGATTTAACCTCAACCCTAGGCTGAACATTTTCCAATGCTTTAGAGAGGACATCCAAAGGCTCGCTATGGCCTTTCTTTTCAATCACATCCAAAGCACCGTATACAATTCCTTCTGCAACTGATTTCTTGCCACTTTCCATAATCATGTTCATAAATTTGGTCAACGTAATGCTGCCAAACCGCGGATCTGGAATAATTTCTCTTTTAGTAGCGACTCTTCTTCTGGACATTCTTCACCAACTGATTATTTACCTTTCGGACGTTTGGTTCCGTATTTAGAACGACCGCACTTCCTGTTATTTACACCTGACGCATCAAGGCTACCACGCACGACATGATACCGAACCCCAGGCAAATCTTTTACACGACCACCCCGGATCAAAACAACAGAGTGCTCCTGAAGGTTATGGCCTTCACCACCGATATAACTACTGACTTCCGCACCATTGGTCAAACGCACCCTAGCCACTTTGCGAAGCGCCGAATTCGGTTTTTTAGGTGTTGTCGTATAAACGCGCGTACACACACCCCTGCGTTGCGGACAAGCCTCCAATGCGGGTACATTGCTTTTTTCTATTCTTTTTGCACGCGGCTTACGAACCAATTGGTTGATCGTTGCCATATTTTCCTTACTCCAAATACAGTGGTGGTGTCTTAATACTCAAAATCGCCTAACTTAACGACTATAATTTGGTAGTTCGACTTTGCTCAATTGCTTAAGCCCATGTGAGCAGAGCATAATACTTGCTAACAATAATGAGGTCAAGCTGTATTTCATTGCTTACTATCTTAGCCATTATTTAATGCCTGCTTCAGGGCTTCTTCGACATCATCTGTATCTACCGTTGGGGTCACTTCGGTATCCACACCTTGACTCTGGGCTTGCCTGTTTTTCCTGGCTTCATGATAGGCCAAACCAGTTCCAGCCGGTATCAAACGCCCAACTATCACATTTTCTTTTAATCCTTGCAAACTGTCGCCCAAGCCTCGAACTGCGGCATCAGTCAAGACACGGGTAGTTTCTTGGAAGGATGCAGCTGATATGAAAGATTCGGTAGCCAATGAGGCTTTGGTAATGCCTAATAAAATCGATTCATAACTGGCAGGGATTTTCCCTTCTTTTTCAATCTTATCATTCTCTTCCCTTAACAAAGCACGTTCAATCTGATCTCCTTTCAGGAACGAGGTATCCCCAGGTGCCGTAATCTCGACTTTCCTAAGCATCTGGCGAATGATCGCTTCGATATGCTTATCGTTGATCTTAACCCCTTGCAGACGGTATACGTCTTGAATTTCCTTAACCAGATAGTTAGCCAATTCTTCAACGCCACGCAGCCTAAGAATATCGTGCGGCGTCAATTCCCCTTCGGCAATCGTCTCGCCTTTTTCAACATACTCGCCCTCAAATACGGTGATATGTCGCCATTTTGATATTAGGGTTTCCACCTGCTCACCGGTCGAGTCGGTGATAATAACTCTCTGTTTGCCTTTGGTTTCCTTGCCAAATGATACCGTTCCACTTGTTTCTGCCAAGATCGCCGGATCTTTGGTCTTACGTGCTTCAAACAAATCGGCCACGCGCGGCAAACCACCGGTAATATCACGGGTTTTACTGGATTCTTGTGGAATCCTGGCGAGAACGTCACCCACTTTCACTTCCCCGCCGTCTTTAATCCCGACAATGGCCCCAGTCGGCAAGAAGTATTGCGCCGGGATTTCTGTGCCAGGAAGGAAAATAGCATCCCCATTCGCGCCCAACAATTTAACCATTGGCCGTAACTCTTTGCCTGCACTCCCCCTTTGCTTGGGATCGGTAACGACCAGGGAACTCAAGCCTGTGACTTCGTCGGATTGTTTTTGCACGGTCACGCCGTCAACAAAATGTATCAACTCAACAACACCGTCAACTTCAGTTATGACCGGATGGGTGTGGGGATCCCACGTCACGATAATGTCGCCGGCCTTGACCCTGTCCCCTTCTTTTACTGACAGCACCGCTCCATAAGGTATTTTGTAACGCTCCCTCTCACGGCCATATTCGTCAACGACCCCAACCTCACCCGACCTTGAAACCGCGATCAGGTTGCCTTCACGGTTGACGACCGATTTCAGGTTATTTAGTCGCAAAGTGCCAGCAGATTTAACCTGTACATTGCTGATTGCTGCGGATCGAGATGCCGCACCGCCGATGTGGAAAGTCCGCATGGTCAATTGAGTGCCGGGTTCACCGATGGATTGGGCGGCAATAACGCCAACCGCCTCACCCACATTGACCAAATGGCCACGACCTAAATCACGACCATAGCAAGCGACGCAAACACCATGCCTGTTTTCACAGGTAATAATGGAACGAACCAACACCCTATCAACGCTGTTTTCATCTAAAATTGCCGCCCACCGCTCATCCAATAAGGTGCCTCTAGGGACGATAAGGTTTTCGCCTGTGGCATCCAAAATGTCAACAGCAGCAACCCTACCGAGCACACGTTCTGAAAGCGGGTCAACAACATCGCCCCCTTCAATAATTGGAGTCATTATCAAACCATCTGAGGTCCCGCAATCCGCACCAATAATAACTAGATCCTGTGCAACATCGACCAACCTACGGGTCAAGTAACCTGAGTTTGCTGTCTTCAATGCGGTATCGGCCAACCCCTTGCGGGCACCATGCGTCGAAATGAAGTACTGCAATACGTCGAGACCTTCCCTAAAATTCGCAGTGATTGGGGTTTCAATAATCGAGCCGTCCGGTTTCGCCATCAAACCGCGCATACCCGCCAATTGTCGAATTTGCGCCGCCGAACCCCGAGCACCCGACTCAGCCATCATAAAGATCGAATTGAATGACTTTTGTTTCACGGATTTGCCGTCGGCATCTATGACGGACTCTTCACCCAAACCGTCCATCATCACCTTAGCCACCTGATCATTCGCATGGGACCAGATATCCACGACCTTATTATAGCGTTCTCCGTCAGTCACCAAGCCAGAGGCATACTGCGACTGGATCTCACCCACTTCGGCTTCCGCTGAGGTGATGATATCGGCCTTTTTAGCGGGTATCGCCATGTCTTCTATACCGAAAGACACCCCCGAAATCGTGGCATACCTGAAGCCCAAATACATGATCTGGTCAGCGAGAACAACCGTGTCTTTGTTTCCTAAATGTCGGTAGCTATAATTGACCAAACGCGAAATGTTCTTTTTGGTCATATCACAGTTGACCAATTCAAACGGCATTCGATCCGGCACGACTTCCCAAATCAATGCGCGACCCACAGTTGTCGATACACGATGGGTCTTATCGACTGTTTCACCCTGCTCATTCGTTACTTTTTCTGTGATGCGTAATTGAATTTTTGATTGCAATTCAACGGATTTGGCAAGCAAGGCCTTGTGGACTTCGCCAACATTGACAAAAATGCCGCCATCACCCTTGGCGTTTATCTTTTCGCGACTAATGTAATAAAGCCCCAAAACCACGTCCTGTGACGGATTAATGACCGGCTCGCCATTGGCCGGCGACAAGATATTGTTTGTCGCCATCATTAAGGTTCGCGCTTCTAATTGCGCTTCAATGGACAACGGAATATGTACCGCCATCTGATCGCCGTCAAAGTCAGCATTGAATGCGCTACACACCAAAGGATGAAGCTGGATAGCTTTCCCTTCGATCAGGGTCGGCTCAAATGCTTGTATTCCCAACCTGTGCAGGGTAGGAGCACGGTTCAATAGGATAGGGTGTTCGCGAATGACTTCTTCGAGGATATCCCAAACCTCATGACCCTCCCTTTCAACCATCTTTTTTGCCGCCTTGATGGTCGTGGCAAGTCCGCGGAATTGTAATTTACTGAAAATAAACGGCTTAAACAATTCTAAGGCCATTTTTTTGGGCAAACCGCATTGGTGGAGGCGTAATGTTGGCCCAACCACGATCACAGAACGACCAGAGTAATCGACACGTTTACCTAACAGGTTTTGCCTGAAACGACCTTGTTTGCCTTTAATCATATCGGCAAGGGATTTCAGCGGCCTTCTATTAGTGCCAGTAATTGCGCGTCCACGACGACCATTATCCAGCAATGCATCAACAGATTCCTGTAGCATGCGCTTTTCGTTGCGGACGATAATGTCAGGCGCACTCAAGTCCAACAACCGATTCAAGCGGTTGTTTCGGTTGATGACCCTGCGATACAAATCGTTCAGGTCAGAGGTTGCAAAACGACCTCCGTCCAAAGGAACTAGTGGGCGCAATTCGGGCGGCAGGACAGGCAGCACTTTCAGGATCATCCATTCGGGACGATTCCTAGAACTCAATAAAGCGTCCATCACTTTCAGGCGCTTTGAGATTTTTTTGATTTTTGTTTCTGAATTTGTTGCGCCAATTTCTTCCCTTAAGATATTGACCTCTTCCTTTAAATCAATCGCTTTTAACAGGTCATAGATGGCTTCTGCACCCATTTTTGCGGTGAAGTCATCGCCATACTGCTCTACCGCATCGAGATATTCATCGTCTGTCAGCAATTGACCCTTATTCAATGGGGTTGTGCCTGAATCCAAGATGACAAAAGATTCAAAATAGAGGACACGTTCAATCTCACGGAGGGTCATGTCCAACAGCAGGGCGATACGGGAAGGCAGCGATTTTAAAAACCAGATATGGGCAACCGGGCTCGCCAAGTCGATATGTCCCATCCGTTCGCGGCGCACCTTGGATAGCGTCACTTCAACGCCGCACTTTTCACAGATTACCCCACGGTGCTTCAACCGTTTGTACTTACCGCATAGGCATTCATAGTCGCTGACCGGCCCAAAAATCTTCGCACAGAACAAGCCGTCCCGTTCAGGCTTGAAGGTGCGGTAATTGATCGTTTCCGGTTTTTTTACCTCGCCATAAGACCAGGAACGGATCATGTCGGGCGAAGCTAAGCCGATACGGATGCCGTCGAAATCATCGGTACGCCCTTGGCGCTTTAAGAAATTCATTAAATCTTTCAAGAATCTATCCTCTTTAAGTATTTTCTGGTCAGTACCAGAACAAGCTATCAGTTGGTTTTGCTTTTAGGCAAGTTACTCCCGCTCCAACTCGATATTGACAGCCAACGAACGGATTTCTTTAATCAATACATTAAACGATTCCGGCATTCCGGCTTCCATCTTGTGGTCGCCATCGACAATGTTTTTATACATGCGCGTCCGACCTGTCACGTCATCGGACTTGACGGTGAGCATTTCCTGCAACGTATAAGCCGCACCATACGCTTCCAGCGCCCAGACCTCCATTTCACCAAACCGTTGCCCACCGAATTGGGCTTTACCGCCCAATGGCTGTTGGGTGACCAGACTGTAAGGGCCGGTTGAACGGGCGTGCATCTTGTCGTCAACCAAGTGATTTAGCTTGAGCATATACATATAGCCGACCGTAACTTGACGTTCAAACGGTTCGCCCGTCAAGCCATCATATAAGGTAATTTGGCCGCATTCTGGCAATTCCGCCAACCGCAACATGGTGCGTATTTCATCTTCACTCGCGCCATCAAACACCGGGGTTGCCATGGGCACACCATCGACCAAGTTGGCAGCCATTTCCAAGATTTCCTTGTCCGTAAAGGAATCCAAGTCTTCTTTGCGTCCGCTGCTGTTATATATCTTGTCCAGGAATTCCCTGATTTCAACTACCTTGGCTCTCGCTTCCAACATTTTGCCAATCTTGATACCTAGGCCCTTCGCCGCCCAACCCAAATGGGTTTCCAATACCTGCCCGACGTTCATTCGGGACGGTACGCCCAGCGGATTCAAGACAATATCGACTGGATTGCCGTCAGCGGTATAAGGCATATCTTCAACTGGACGGATCATGGAGATAACGCCCTTATTTCCATGGCGACCTGCCATTTTGTCACCCGGCTGAATCCGCCTCTTGACCGCCAAATAAACCTTAACCATCTTCAGTACGCCCGGCGGCAAATCATCGCCCATCGTGATTTTCTTGCGCTTTATTTCAAATTTTTCGTCAAAAGCTTTCCGTTGCTGTTCGACCTGCTGGCTAACCGCCTCAAGTTGGACGTTCAGGTCTTCGTCTTTCATCCTGATTTTCAGCCATTCCGAATGCTTCAGGCTGTCCAGGTAGGCTTGTGTTATCTCAGTCCCCGCTTTCAATTGTCCAGGACCTGATTTGGCCTCTTTGCCCAATAACATCTTCGCTACACGGTCAAATATGTCACCTTCCAGGATTTTTAGTTGGTCGTCCAAGTCTTTTCTATAACGCTTGATTTCCTGGTCTTCTATATCGAGCGCACGCTTATCTTTCTTGACCCCGTCACGGGTGAACACTTGTACGTCGATGACGGTTCCTTCAATACTGCTAGGTACGCGCAAGGACGTGTCCTTCACATCGGCCGCTTTCTCACCGAAAATAGCACGCAGTAATTTTTCTTCAGGCGTAAGTTGGGTCTCGCCCTTTGGAGTCACCTTTCCTACCAAAATATCGCCGCCTTTGACTTCTGCGCCTACATATACGATACCTGACTCATCCAGCTTAGATAAGGCTTCTTCACTGACATTCGGAATGTCGGCGGTAATTTCTTCTGGGCTGTGCTTGGTGTCCCGAGCGACACAGGTTTTTTCTTCGATATGAATAGTCGTGAAACGGTCTTCCTTGACGACCCGTTCAGAAACCAGGATGGAATCCTCGAAGTTGTAACCGTTCCAAGGCATGAAAGCGACCAACATATTCTGGCCTAACGCTAACTCGCCCATATCAGTGGAAGGGCCGTCCGCCAAAATATCGCCGGCATTGACGATGTCGCCTTTCTTGACCAACGGTTTTTGGTTGATGCAGGTATTCTGGTTCGAGCGGGTGTATTTGGTCAGGTTGTAAATATCGACGCCCGGCGTACCGGTTTCCGTTTCCGTATCATTCACGCGCACTACGATCCTAGCCGCATCAACGGCTTCAATACGCCCGCCACGATCAGCGACCACCGTAACCCCAGAATCCTTGGCAACTGTCCGCTCCATTCCTGTACCTACCAACGGTTTTTCTGACCGCAAGGTGGGTACGGCCTGGCGTTGCATGTTTGAACCCATGAGCGCACGGTTGGCGTCATCGTGTTCAAGAAATGGAATGATGGAAGCGGCAACCGACACGATTTGCTTTGACGACACGTCCATATATTGAACGGTGTCGGACATCGCTAACGTGAATTCATCCTTATGTCGACATGAAACTAAACCATCAACCAACTTTCCGCTTGTATCTACGGCAACACTGGCCTGTGCAATAACGAACTCACCTTCTTCGATGGCTGACAAATAATCGACCTGGTCGGTTACCTTGCCGTCAATCACTTTCCTATAAGGCGTTTCCAAAAAACCATAATTGTTCGTCCTTGCATAGACTGACAAGGAATTGATCAAGCCAATATTAGGCCCTTCTGGCGTTTCAATCGGACAAACCCGACCATAGTGGGTAGCATGTACATCCCGTACCTCAAAGCCTGCACGCTCCCGCGCCAAACCACCAGGGCCCAAAGCCGATACGCGGCGCTTGTGGGTCACTTGAGACAGAGGGTTGTTTTGGTCCATGAATTGCGAAAGCTGGCTTGAACCAAAAAACTCCTTGACGGCGGCGGAAACCGGTTTTGCATTGATGATTTCCTGCGGCACCAAGCCCTCGGAATCAGCCAGTGTCAACCGTTCTTTTACGGCTCTTTCGACCCTGACCAAGCCGACGCGGAACTGATTTTCGATCATTTCGCCGACCGAACGCACACGCCGGTTGCCTAAATGGTCGATGTCGTCTACGTTGCCGTCACCGTTACGGATATTGATCAGCTCTTTAAGGACATCAATAATGTCGTCGTTGGTCAATGTACCGGTGCCAGTAATTTCCTGCCGACCCAATCGGCGGTTGAACTTCATCCGACCGACGGTAGACAAATCGTAACGTTCGTCGGTAAAGAACAAATTCTGGAACAGATTTTCGGCAGATTCTTTGGTGGGCGGCTCGCCAGGCCGCATCATACGATAAATTTCGACCAATGCTTCGAGCGTATTACTGGTCGCATCCAGGCGCATCGCGTTGGACATATATGGCCCGTTATCCAGGTCATTAACGAATAAAGTATTGATTTCCTGAATCCCATTTTCAATACAGCGATCCAGCATCGCTGAAGTCAATTCGTCATTGACTTTAGCCACGATCTCACCTGTATTCGGGTCAATCAAGTTATGCCCAACCACTTTACCCACTAGGTATTCCTTAGGCACTTCGACTTCGACAAGCCCCGCTTTAACCATCTCTCGGATATGCTTGGCGGTAATCCTGCGACCTTCCTCCACCAACACTTTATCCTCATGCTTGATGTCGAAGGCAGCTATCTCCCCGCGCATCCGGTCTGGGATAATATGGAATAAGCATTTTTCAGGACTTAAGGTGAATAGGTTCGTGTCGAAGAAGATCTTAATCATCTCCTCATTATCGTAACCCAAGGCCCTCAACAAAATAGTGGCAGGAATTTTCCTGCGGCGGTCTATACGCACATAGACGCAGTCTTTATGATCGAATTCAAAATCCAGCCACGAACCACGATAAGGGATGACACGGGCATTGAACAACAACTTGCCCGAAGAATGCGTCTTGCCTTTATCGTGATCAAAGAAAACACCCGGTGAACGGTGCAACTGCGACACGACAACGCGTTCAGTCCCGTTGATGACGAACGTACCGTTATCGGTCATGAGGGGCAATTCACCCATGAAAACTTCCTGCTCACGGATGTCTTTTACGACCTTAGCATTAGCTGGCGATTCCTTGTCGTAGATCACCAAGCGCACCAGTACGCGCAATGGCGCCGCGTAAGTCGCGCCCCGCTGCTGGCACTCCCTTACATCAAAAGTGGGTTCGCCTAGGCGATAACTAATATACTCCAGGACAGCATAACCGGAATGGCTTTCGATGGGGAAAACACTGGAAAATGCTGCATGCAACCCATTGTCTATACGCTTTGCAGGTGGCATGCCAGCCTGTAAAAATTCCGCATAAGAGTTGATTTGTGTCGCCAGGAGATAGGGAACCTCAAGTACTTCTATACTTTTCCCAAAGTTATTACGGATACGCTTTTTTTCTGTAAAAGAGTAGGACATATTGCTTCCAGACCTTTTTTCGCTATGGATGATTTTTTTCTGCCCGCTTACCGCAAACAGAAAAAGGTCGATGACAACATTGCCACCGACCGGATTGTGTCAGGCTAACGCCTTGTCTTGCATGAAACCCTTACTTAATATCGACAGTCGCGCCCGCTTCAAGAAGCTGCTTCTTGATCTCTTCCGCTTCGGCCTTTGAAACACCTTCTTTAAGGGTTGTCGGCACTCCTTCAACTGCATCTTTCGCTTCCTTAAGCCCCAGGCCGGTGATGGTGCGGACTGTCTTGATGACCGCAACCTTATTTTCACCAAAGCTGGTCATGACGACATCAAACTCCGTTTGTTCTTCAACCGCTGCGGCGGCAGCGACTGGAGCCGCCGCAACAGCCACAGCTGCGGACACGCCAAATTTTTCTTCCATTGCCGAAATTAAATCAACAATTTCCATCACAGTCATTTTCGACACCGCTTCCAGAATGTCTTCTTTTCCAATTGCCATTGTATTTCCTCTAAATTCTTTAATATTTAACTGGTTTAGGTAGCCTTAGGCTGCTTGCTTTTCGTCCCTGACGGCAGCCAAAGTGCGAACCAGCTTCTCAACAGGCGCTTTCATGACTGACATCAGCATGCTAATACCTTGGTCGCGGGTCGGCAAACGCGCCAGCCGCGCAAGTTCCGATGGACCAAAAGACTGCCCACCGATTGCGACAACTTTCGTTACCAGCTTATCGTGAGCTTTAGCAAAATCGTTAATCAAGCGTGCCGCACAACCTGGATCTTCCATCGAGAATGCAATCAGCAGCGGCCCTACCAGGCCATCCTGCATACACTCGAATTCAGTCCCGGCAACAGCCCTTTTAGCCAGTGTATTTTTTACCACGCGCACATAAACACCCGTTTCCCTGGCGGTTTTACGGAGTTCTGTCAATTCCGAAACCGTCAATCCACGGTATTCTGCTGCGACGGCAGAGTGGGCTTTGGCGGCGTATTTGGAAACCTCTTCCACAACCGCTTTTTTGCCCTCTAAATTTAATGCCACAGGTGACCTCCCTAATGATCTGATCACTCAGATTTACAAACGTATCCCAGTGGATACCCCTACGGTTCCTTTTACCTATTCAGGCCAGGGTTTCCGTCTACGCAGGAACATTAAGCCTTTCGGCACCTGCGGTCTTTGACGGTTGCCGACGATTAATGCCGTGGCAACCCAAAGTTCTTTAATTCATTCCTTAGCCTCCAAGGCTACTTGAATCCAACCAAAGGCCAGGCCCCATTGTTGAAGAAAGTGTAATCTTTTTTATGTACGTTCCTTTGGCGGCAGTCGGTTTGGCTTTCCTCAAGTCTGCTAGCAAGGCTTCAAGATTGCCTTGAATTGAGGCCGCATCAAAATTGATTTTCCCGAGCGTGCAATGAATAATACCGCCCTTGTCCGTGCGATACCGTACCTGACCTGATTTGGCATTTTTTACCGCTGTGGCAACATCCGCCGTTACCGTTCCAACCTTGGGGTTCGGCATCAAACCTCTCGGCCCCAATATTTGGCCTAATTGACCGACAACCCGCATGGCATCGGGGGACGCGATCACCACGTCAAAATTCATTTCGCCTTTTTTGACCAAGTCGCCCAGGTCATCCATACCGACAATATCTGCGCCCGCCGCTTTAGCCGCTTCTGCATTAGGGCCTTGAGTAAAAACTGCGACCCTCACGGTTTTACCCGTACCGTTTGGCAGGACAGTTGCGCCGCGGACGTTCTGGTCGGATTTACGTGGATCAACACCGAGGTTGACGCTGACATCAATTGCCTCATTAAATTTCGAGGTGCTTAGCTCCTTCAAAAGCTGCACAGCTTCCGCAACCGAATATTGCTTGGTCTTATCGACTTTTGCCTTGACTGCTTTTGCTTTTTTGGTTAACTGTGCCATTACATCCCCTCCACATTCAGACCCATACTACGCGCACTGCCTGCTATCGTTTTCACGGCAGCTTCAAGGTTTGCCGCATTCAGGTCATCCATCTTGGTTTTCGCTATTTCTTCCAACTGGGCGACCGTTACAGTACCCACTTTCTTAGTGTTGGGATTGCTACTGCCACTCTTAATGCCAACTGCCTTTTTCAACAGGATTGACGCTGGTGGCGTTTTGGTAATGAAAGTAAAACTCTTGTCGCTGTATACCGTGATAACGACTGGCAAAGGCAAGCCTTTTTCAACGTCCTGCGTTTTTGCATTGAACGCCTTGCAGAATTCCATGATGTTGACACCGCGCTGGCCCAAGGCTGGACCGACTGGCGGACTGGGATTAGCCTCACCGGCTTTGACCTGCAACTTAATGTATGCAGTTATTTTCTTTGCCATTTTTCTCTCCGATATGGGTACAAACGCATTTCAGCTCCCCTTAGACACAAAAATCCCTACCTCCAAGGAAGGGATTCAACAAATTCAATGCACGAACGACACAGGTTACTTAGATTTTTTCAACTTGCCCAAAAGCCAATTCAACCGATGTTGAACGGCCAAAAATCAGCACCGATATTTTCAGCTTATTTTTTTCGTAATTCACTTCTTCGACGACACCATTAAAATCTTTAAATGGCCCATCAATGACCCTGACAACTTCTCCCGCCTCAAACAGAACTTTTGGTCTGGGCTTATTGACCCCTTCCTCAACCCTATTCAGTATTGTCATTGCTTCTTTTTCTGATATAGGGGCAGGCCTGTCCGATGTGCCTCCGATAAAACCCAAAACCTTGGGGACATCTTTCACCAAATGCCACGTTTCATCCGTCAACTCCATCTGCACTAGCACATAACCTGGAAAAAATTTCCTATCGCTTTTGCGCTGCTGACCCATCCGCATTTCGACGACTTCTTCCGTGGGTATCAGGATCTTTCCAAAAAATTGCTCTAGCCCTTCGCGTTTTATCCTCTCTTCCAGGGCCTGCTTAACTTTCCCTTCAAAATTCGAATAAGCGTGAACAACATACCACCGTAATGCCATATCGTTAACCGCCCTGTCCAGTCAAAAGCTGCACACCTTTGAACAGCGCCATGTCCAGCAACCACAAAATCAAGCCCACGGTGAACACCATAGCAAACACCAGCATAGTTGTGCGGGTAGTCTCCTCACGGGTAGGCCAAACCACTTTCCTAACTTCCAGCCTTGATTCCAGGAAGAAGGCCCAGATATTGCGGCCTAAATCTGTAGTAAGCATTAAACCCAAAACGACCAACGCCACGACCAATAGGCCTATAACGCGGTATAAAACAGAGACTTCTGAGAAGAAATAGAACGCAAAAACACCGGCAACCACGAGAAAAACCGAAAAAACTTGCTTGACTATATCAAAAACCGGCGTTTGCGCTTCTGCTTGTGTGCTCATGTCGTTAATTTCTAAATTTAGGTAACGTATGTATGTTTTTGTTATCGACTGAGTGGCAGGCCAGGAGGGTCTCGAACCCCCAACCAACGGTTTTGGAGACCGCCATTCTACCAATTGAACTACTGACCTGTTTCAGACGTAACTAAAGAACAAGCGATTATATACCAAAAAAAGTTTTAATCAACAATTTGTCTATCGAGAAATAGACATCAGGCCGTTATTGTGATTCAAAATTGGTATTTGCTTTGACATCTCATTTCAAGGGCCAATTCCCAGCCTCGGCACAACGGCCGAAATTGATGCCAGACTTGCCAGAAGGAAAGTCTCCCAAAGAAATAATTTCAACCCTTAAGGAACACCCAATTTTACTGCATTCCTAACAAGTAGGTTTTGTAACTATCATCTTCTGTTGTGCTTGTATGGACATAAGCATTTCTTCAGAATATCACCGTATTATCCGATTAGCGATAGGCCGTCATCCCCTATCAATGCATTGCACAAGCAATCTGGCTGTAGAATCCCATAGGAGATAAAAATCTACCAACCTCATAGAACTCAATCAACAATCAGCGTATACAATATTTAGGTTAAAATGTTGCTTGAAAAATCACGGTAGCCTTAGGCCTTAGCGCCATGCGGTTTGGCCTCCCGAACAGTTTATTGGAGAGAGGGATCCTTTTGACAATCAAACATGGAAAACAATGAAAGAACGCATTACCCATTTCGGTCTTGATATTCTCAGTAAACTGAATTTGGCATCGCTTTGGCCGAAGCTAGAGGAACTGTGCATACCTGTTTCCAGGCGATTAAAGTTCAAGAAACTTTTATCGCTAAAATCGTTGATTGTACTGGGTTTTGTAATTGCCGTGATCCCGCTTTTTTTAGCCGTAATGTACGCCGCTTTTGGTATGCGCGAAACCTCAGCATTAGGGAGGACTATCAATTCCCAGGTTTTCGAACAAACCAAAGCGATTCGCCTGGTTTTGCAAAAAACATCCGATATCGAGCGGAAAGCCCGGCTGTTCCTGCTCCTGTCGGACCCAACCTTGCGCCAACCTTACGAGCGGCAATCTTATGAAAGCACACGGGCATCGTTCAACCAAGCCTTGAGCGCCTTGCAGAAATTGCACGTCAATAACAAAATCGCCTTATCTGTCAATGAATTATCAGAAAAAGAAAGCCTGATTTATCAGCAAATCATTAACTCGCCAACTGAGAAAGACCTCACATTACCCGTCGATGAAGCATTCCAAGGGCTTCGGGAATCTTCCAATAACCTTTCGCGTGAATTCGAAGGCTATGTTGAACATGAATTCAACGAATTGCGCCAACAATCCGTATCCCTTGAACAAGGGCTATTAACCAAAGGCGCAGTTCTACTGGCCATCTCTTTTGTCTTTATTGCCATACTTCTAATTATACTTTCGCGCTCAATGCGGCAACTTGATGCCAGTATCCGCTGTTTAGGGTCGGGCGAACTGGATAAACCCATTGATGTTGAAGGGCCTTCTGACCTGCGTTATCTGGGCAATCGCCTGGAATGGCTGCGGACACATTTGATTGAGCTGGAGGTTTCAAAACAACAGTTCATGCACAATGTGGCTCGCGAAATCGACATGCCTTTGGAAAGCCTTCGTGAAGGTGCAGAACTGCTTGCGAACGAGGCCAATGAAAAACAAGACCCTGCAAGACAGAACATCGCGTTATTATTGTGCAACAATGTTGACAAGCTGAAAACAGTGTCCGAGGAATTGGTCCGTTATAGCCAGATCAACTCGAAGCCCGAACTGAACCGCAAGGAAACTGTCAATATGAAAGTCTTGCTTGAATCGGTCATCGAAAGCTTCCAACCCCGTTTGCACAGCAAATCGATACGCTTGAAAAAACTGGTCAGGCCGGTCGAAATTTCCGGGATTCACGATCAATTGCGAAGCATTATTGAACAACTCATGTCAAATGCGGTGAAGTTCTCACCAACGGGCGGCGAAATCCGCATCATGTTACGTGATTCAGGCTCCCAGATGGAACTGGAAATCGAAGATGAAGGTATCGGTATTGCACCCGATGAACGGGCGCATGTGTTCGAGCCGTTTTTCCGTGGCAAAGCACCCCAACCCGACGATAATAGCGAGGGGCCAGGATTAGGCCTTGCCATCGTTAAAGAATATGTTTCCAACCATCAGGGCAATGTCGATATTATTGATTCAAGGGAAGACCAACAAGGGGCTCGTATCCGCGTTCAGCTACCGCTAGCCGGCGGAGCCTGAACAATCGGGTACAAATATCATTATGCAACCATCTACCGCTATACGACCGATAACATTAGCACTCAGCCTTTTACTGCTGGCTGGATGTGCCGAATTTAATTCTGGATACGGATATTCCAACCGTTACAACAGTTCCTACTTACAATCAGACTTTGATGAACTGCAAGCTTTCGGATCCGGCATGGCAACGATGCCAAGCTCTACACGCGCGAAGACTTGCCGCAGCTTGCTTAAACAGCAAAAAATATCCCCTAACCCTGACATTTACTTACGCTTGATGATAGGCCGTTTGCTATCCGATGCCTGCGGCGATATTTCCAGGATACTGTCTGGCGTAAATTCTATCCCTCCAGGAAACATGCCCGATGCAAGATTACAGCGACTTGTCACCATAGACACGGAGATTTTAAAACGCTTGAACAATGCCTCAAGAAGGCACGGCTCGCAGGAATGTAGCCAAAGATCAGAACCATCCGGACCGGAATCGAAAAGCAACAACGGGGAGAAAAAAAATGAAACCCGCCTGTTACGAGAAAAGCTAGAAGCCATCAGGTCTATGGAAAAGCACCTGGATGAGAACGAAGAAGCAAAATAAAACTCATGTTTCGTTTTCGCCTGACTGTTGTCATTGTTGTTTCGTTCGGATTTGTCTTGTTTTTAGGGATCGCCCTCTACTGGGGCTCAAACCAAGTTTCCCGGTATTTTCAGCGCAGCCAAACGGCGTATGAGGCTTTTGACCGTTATGAGCGGTTGTCCCAAGAAGCCTATCGCCATTTCAAGCAGCGGATGGACAGGCTGATAACGTCCAGCCCAACGGCGGAAGCGGGCGTAGCATCTTCCAAAAATCGCCTATACGAAGCGATGCAGGAACTTAGAAACACAGCAATACAAACGCCAGCCACTGGGAATTTAATTGGTGATATGCAGGACAAACCTGCCGAGATGTCCAGGGTTGCCCATTTCACGGCGTTCCTGGATGCCAGCGAGTATTGGTTTGATGAAGTCGAACGCTTACGTCAACAAGGCAAAAACGAAATGGCAGTGCAGACGCTCTCGAAATTTTCCGAAGAAGAAATCGACGGAAAATTCCAGCCCCTGATCGATGCCGCCATCAACGCAGAACGCGAAAAAGCCGCAAATGCCAAGCAAGAACTGGAGAATTTGGTTGCCCAGTCGCGTTGGATTGCCATCCTGGCATCAGTAGTGGCGGCGATGTTTAGCTTGATGTCCGGGGTGTTTCTCCTGCACGGTGTCAGGAAACCTATCGAAACATTGATGAAAAGCACCGAAGAAATAGCGTCGGGCAATTTGCATTATCGCATTTCTCTCGATACCCGAGATGAATTCGCCTATCTCGCCAATCACTTCAACCAGATGGCATCCAAGCTGGAACTTCAGCAAGATAAGCTGCGTGAGGGACATGCCTTGTTGGAAAAACGGGTGGCTGACCGGACTTTTGAACTCCATGGGTTAAATGAAGAATTAAAACGCATGGATAGCGAGAGACGGACGTTTTTGGCCGACCTTAGCCATGAACTACGAACCCCGATAACCATCATTCGCGGCGAGGCGGAGGTTACCCTTAGAGGCCAGGAACGTAATGCAGAGGAATATAAAGATGCTTTGCTCCGTATTCTTGAGTTATCGATGCAGTTGGGGAAGTACGTCAACGACCTCTTCTTTTTAGCCCGTGCCGAAACCGCCAACCTACAATTTGAATGGGATAGCGTAGACCTGACCGACCTCGTGGTCAGCGCCGTCGAGAATTTTCAAGTAATGGCCGCAGAGAACTCGATTTCGATTTCCTTGGATGCCTCGAACGAACCCATCTGGGTACGCGGCGACAAACAGCGGTTGCGACAAGTACTGTTCATCCTGGGCGATAACTCTTGCCGATATTCCAAACTCGGAGGGCACATCGGGATCGCGTTAAGCACAGACGACAAAGAAGCCGTCTTTACCCTAACCGATCAAGGCATAGGCATACCCACCCAAGATTTGGACCGTATTTTTGACCGTCAATTCCGCAGCCAGAATGCCCGACGTTCGCGGAACGATGGCACCGGACTGGGCTTGCCGATGGCAAAATCTATCTTAAACGCACACGGCGGAAGTATTACGGTTGCCAGTACGGAGAACATAGGCTCGACGTTCACTGTTACACTTCCGTTGCTTCCGGCGGGGCAAAATGGCAGCTAGTCCATGGACACTAACCTACAGATAAAACGCTAATGGATATTGGTTATACACGGATCCTGCTTGTAGAAGACGACCAGCGGATTGTCGATTTTGTCCAACGCGGGCTAAAGGCAGAAGGTTATGCCGTCGAAGTGGCACGCAGCGGCCTGGAAGCCATAGCACTGGGGACTGAGGGACAATTCCAGGCTATCATCCTGGACTTGGGCCTGCCCGACCTTAATGGCATACAGGTTTGCGAGCAGCTACGTAGCATTGGCATAGACACCCCTATCCTCATGTTGACGGCAAGGGAAACCGTGCAGGACAAAGTGACCGGCTTGCGTTCGGGAGCCGATGATTACATGACCAAGCCCTTCGCTTTTGAAGAACTGCTGGCCCGGATTGAAGTGTTGATGCGTCGGCGCGGCGGCGATATTAAACCCGAGACCCGGGAGCTCCAGATAGCGGACCTGATATTGAACGGGGAGACCCATGAAGTGCGGCGCGGGGACACCCTAATCGACCTAACCCCCAAGGAATTCGCCTTGCTGGAGTGCTTTATGCGCGTCCCCGGCAAGGTATTAAGCCGCACCCGTATCCTGGAACAAGTCTGGGGCTACAGCGCCGACCCCCTGACCAATGTGGTGGATGTGTACATCCGCCAGTTGCGGCGAAAAATCGATGATAATTTTGACTTAAAACTTCTAAAGACTGTGCGCGGGTTTGGCTACAAGTTGGATGCTTCTGAATAAGATATTCCGGTAGGTTGGGTTAGACGCGCAAACTGTAGGGCAATAAAGCGTGTTAAGGTGTTTGGGCGCGTCGTAACCCAACGTTCGGAGGTTGAATTGCCGCCCAATGTTGGGTTACGGCGCACGGACAATCTGATTGAAATCTTAGCGTGATTTGTTTTGTGCGCCTAACCCAACCTACGGAACTTAGCCTGTATATTCTCTGAAGGCGTAAAATCCAGAAGAAATTTTAGGAGTTATTGCATAAAGCTCGCCAATCACGGGAGATGTACTAAAATAATATAATTCATCCCAAGGCCTTAAGCTTACGGTAGGTTCAATTGCAATTTTCGACTCTAAAATTGCCCACAATTTTTAGAGTTAACCATACTGACATATTGATCATGTATAAGCTTGGAGACTTTCATCTGATGTACTGAACGTGTTTGGCGCAGAGGACAACTCAGCAAAGATTTATAGTATCTCTGTACTGGCTATGTACTTTCATCAAAAACCAGTGTTTATAACTAGGCAGAGAGCAATATGGCAAAATATTACCGAGCAAAAAAAACCAAATTCTCATTAAGTAC
>NZ_AYLO01000063.1 GCF_000496735.2 Methyloglobulus morosus KoM1 | reverse complement strand
TTACTGTGTTTTAGAACTAATTCTTGTTACACTTCAACTGACACATTCCGCTTAGAGAATGGCCTAGGAAACTACTTAATTTGTAATATTCTGGGGAGAATTATATGAAACAGAGCAATGCCTTGGCTTATCTTCGGCAATTATGTTGCCTACAATTGCCGAAAGAAGTTGTGCTCGGGGAATTCTTACGGTCTGTGCATTCCGTTATCCCTTCGGAAAATAATGTCTATACCCCGTTGGATCCCCTGGGTTTTCCTGCGATTCCCATTACCGATGTGTTCATGCCTGAGATACTTGAGGTTGCCAGGTTAGTCTTGCCGCACTTTATCATTCACCATTTGGCAAAGATTGACTACAAAAGATACCCGATAGTGGATGATCCAAATATGATTGGGGACAACTTTTATCGGTCAGACTTGTACAATTTGCTCTGGCGGCCTGCGTCACAGCACCACATGATGCTGGCTCATATTGAAATAAATAAGATGTTGGTGGGCAGGCTGTTTTTATATCGCCCTAGCACCAGCAAGGCGTTTAATAGTACAGAACATACTTTGTTTTTACAGTTGCTACCTTATGTTATGCATGCAGTGAACCAACCTGCTCAATTACCGGTTGATTATGAATTAAGCGGGGATACCGGGCTTATTGTCGCCGATTCAAAAGGCCAGATCATTTATCTCACGCAGCGAGCCAAACTCTTATTATTGCAAGCCAATCAACAAGATGATAAAGGTTTTGTGATCAACTCGATTAAACTGCCGCCATGTTTGCTTAGGCTGTGCCAAAATCTAGAAGCCATATTTGTCAATAAAAACGCGCCGCCTCCGTCCGTAACACACAACAATGTATTCGGGCGTTTTGTGTTCCGCGCTTACTGGTTGGAACATCAAGGTAATGAACCGGGGAATTTGATTGGGATCACTATTGAGCATCATGAACCGCAGCAATTAAAAATATTCCGCACCCTTCGGGATTTACCGCTTTCACCAGTCCAGAAAGAAGTAGCTATGATGCTTGCAAATGGCGAATCTTCGGAAAAAATTGGTGAATGCCTTCATATCAAATACACTACCGTTAAAGACCATATCCGAAAAATCTTTGATAAGCTGGATATTCATCGCCGGGAGGAGTTGTTGCCGCGTTTAAAAGCGCTTGAAACTTCGCAATCATTGTCCGAAGAAATTATTCGATCAAAACTTAATTAACGCCAGAGGGGGGGCGAATATGATTTTAAACTATATTCCTAATGATCTTTATGAAGTCCGCCTTGCGTTTCTTGTTCCCCTTGACTCAAGTAATGAAGAGAATAAGCCACGTTATTTTTCAACTTCAGATCAACTTATCTCATATCTAAAGAAACGTCCAAATCAGAAATATTCCCTCACAGAGCATCCAAATGGAAGAGGAGAGATACTTTCTCTAACTAGCGTATTTAGTGCTTATGGCCCCGATGAAGGGGATATTCTATGCGGAGACGAAGTTTTTTATGATTCTGAAAAAGACCGCATTTTTACATTGAATCAGGTTGGACGAATCTGGGCTGGTTGACTCGATGATTCATTTTTATTATTGTTGTCTTTGATTTGATTAGATGCATAGTTACTCTAAACTTTGTTAAATGATGGTCTGCTATCCGCTATTGAATCAGTATTTTTTGAAAATGATGGCTGTCTGCACATGGCCGGTCTTCACGGCGTTGGTTGATTCGAGCCAAGGTCAGGTTTGGAGAATGTCGTGTAATCAATAGCCCTAAGCCTCGTAACAATTTCAGAAGAACACAAGGTGAACTGTTACTTCGACCCGGACTCAAACGCCGCTTTGTAAAGTGAATTTAGGGGAGTGGCAAAGACCTGACGCAGCAAGGGCTCGAATTCACTGATGGGCAAGGTTTCGGCGTGGGCATCAAAGGCAGGGCTGTCGTACAGCTCACAAAACTCGGCTGTGCGCTCGAAGTGGTCATGATCCCGGAATTGCTCACGCATATTGCGATCCATCCCGATATGGTGGAAGAAATAATAACCCTGGAAAATGTTATGGTGTTGGATCATCCAAAGGTTGGCTTCACAGACAAACGGTTTGAGGATGGCAACCGCAACGTCAGGGTGGTTGTAAGTCCCTAACGTATCACCAATATCGTGCAGTAAAGCGCAGACGACATATTCATCATCACGGCCGTCGCGTATCGCACGGGTAGCCGTTTGGAGTGAATGGGTATATCGGTCTACTGGAAACCCACCAAAATCGCCTTCAAGTAATTTAAGGTGAGCCATCACGCGATCAGGCAACCCTTTGGCAAATTGCCCGAATTCGCTCAGGATCAACTGCCAATCTCCATTCACGCTTTCTTGCAGGGACTTAAAGCTCGCATGCGCATTCATGAGTCTGGTCTCCTTTAGAAGCCGCTTAAGAAGCATTTGTCTATCTTACTATTCTTTCAATCTAGGAAATGCGAATTAATCACAAAAATTAGATTTTTTTTAACACAACTAAGCCCTGGAAAATTTTTAGGTTGTATAGATATTTGCTTTCCTTAATACCTGACAGTCGCCAATCTCATTTTGGCTCGAAATAAAATCGAGCAATCCGACCCACTCCGGCTGTTGGCCTCATTTTTGCCTTATGTCTTAGTGACTACATAGCCGACCTTCAAATGGGTAACCCATTCATTGCGGATTAACTGCCACAAGGCTTTCAACTTAGGCCTGCTTCACCAAAAAGTTAGCGAAAACCCGATTTGATTTGGGCCTTAAACACAAAACCTGCCAATACAGCCAACCAAGATAAGGGCATCATGTGCTAAGCCACAATTTCCGGCACAATCCTTAAAATCGGCTAAACTTCTCTTTTATCAATTGGTATCAAATGACAGGCAATTGGCTCAGACGAAACGCCCTGGTTGCACTGCTCCATTAAAACTTGGCCAATTAGCGTTGGTTTTTAGAAATGCCTTCCGCTAAAGGAAGGACACTCTTAACATTTGCCCATAAACAATAGCTACAAAGGCATGCAAAGCCGAACCAATGTCCTCATCATCAGTGCCGACCCGGACCTGCGCTCGCAAGTGTCCGAGGCCATAACCTCGGCTGGCCTACAAACGTCCGAAGCCGCCAGTGCCGAACTGGGCTTGGGGCTGTTCACCAAAAATGGCGTTGATGCCGTCATACTCGATGGCGTTTTGCCGGGCGGGATGGACGGCTTTGTGGCCTGTGCGGCCATCAGGACGTTGCCTGGGGCCGAAAACATGCCACTCTTGGTGATTATCGAATCTGAAGACGTAGAATTGATTGGCCGTGCTTTTGAAGCCGGCGCAACCGACTTTATGGCCAAGACGGCCAATATCCCCGTGCTGGTTTGTCGGGTGCGCCACCTGCTTTGTGCCAGCCAGCACATGGCCGGGCGTTTGCTGGAAAGTGAGCGTAGGCTCCAGCACCTGGCGAATTACGACGGCCTGACCGACTTGCCCAACCGCCAGTTTTTCCGGGAATACCTGCAGCACATGGTCACCTTGGGCCGACGGCAAAAGCTGAAACTGGCCGTCCTGTTCATGGACCTTGACGGTTTCAAGCGCCTCAACGACACCTTGGGGCCCCAACTGGGCGACCAAGTGCTGAAGGCCGTCGGTGAACGCCTGCAAATGGGGCTCAGGGGCAGCGACATATTGGCCCGCACGGACACCAGCCAGGACGACAGCTCGTTGGCCCGGCTGGGGGGCGATGAGTTCACGGTGTTGTTGTCCGCGATCGCACGGAGCGGGGATGCCGCGACCGTCGCTGAACGCATGCTCGCCAATGTTGCCCAACCGTTTACCATAGGAGGGCACGAACTCTACACGACCACTAGTATCGGCATCGCCATTTTCCCCGATGACGGCGACAGCGAGGATGACTTGCTGAAAAACGCTGGCGTGGCGATGCACTATGCCAAGCGCAAAGGCGGTAACCAATACCAATATTTCTCCCCAGACATGACCGCAATCGCCTTGCGCCGCCATAACCTGGAACGGCATCTCAGGAAAGCCGTCGGGCGCGGGGAACTGGCCATGCATTACCAACCCTTGTTCGATATTGCCTTGGGCCAGTATTCCGGCATGGAAGCCCTGATGCGCTGGGACAACCCTGAATTAGGGGAGGTACGACCGGAAGAATTCATCCCCTTGGCGGAAGACACCGGGCTCATTGTCAGTATCGGCGAGTGGTCGCTCCGCCAATCCTGCAGGCAAGCGGCCACCTGGGTTAGCCAAGGCATGACGCTCGCCCGCTTGGCCGTCAACGTCTCGGCCATGCAAGTCCTGCACAAGGGATTTGCCCAGCTCGTGTCGTCGATCCTGGCGGAAACCGGCCTGGATCCTCGGTTGTTGGAGCTGGAATTGACCGAAAGTGCGATCATCTCCGATGAGGGGACCGTTCTTGCCGTCCTCCTGTCCCTGAAACAAATGGGCGTCCAACTGGCCATCGACGATTTTGGTATAGGCTACTCCAGCTTGGGCCGCCTTAAGAGATTCCCCATTGACCGGTTGAAGATCGACAAGAGCTTTGTCGGCGACATAGGCCAGGATTCGGGCAACGGCGGGATTGCCAACGCCGTCATTGCCTTGGCCGAGGGCATGGGCATGAAGGTGACCGCTGAAGGCGTCGAGACCGACGGCCAACTGGACTACCTGAAAAACAGGCGTTGCCATGAGGTGCAAGGGTTCCTCCTCAGCAGGCCCTTGACCGCACTCCAAATTGAAGCGTTTTTCAGGCAATGGGCGTAGCATTCTGGATGTGCTAGTAAACCGTGGATAGCCTGAAATTCAGGGGGTTGGTAATACAGTCGGCGCTTAACGTATCGGCAAGAAGCCAAAATCATTAATAAAGGATCACAATACGGGATAAAAAATCGAGAACACCTCATCAAACTGGTCGTGCACGCCATCCATGATGGCGCACAAGCCTTCGTCGGAGAGACCCCACTTTTCGGAATCGAAAACTGCTTCCGGCAACGCCAATTTACTGGCCAGATTGGCTGTCCTGACCAAGTCGGCGACCAGGTGGTAGGGGCTTGAAGGATCCGGCTTGCAGTGTTGGCCGATGGTTTCAGAAATAATGGCGGATACCTATGAAGACAATATAACTCCAAACCAATGGATGGCAAGCGGTGATCAACCCAAATTTTTAAGAAACAGATCGATTTGGTCGGTTTCAGTCGCGAAGCTGGTTACCAAGCGCACCAGAACCTCATCATGGCTTAATAGGTCTTGTTTAGCCCGTGGCGGATTCCATTCATAGAAAATGGCGCCTTTCCGTTTGAGTTGCTCAGAACAAGTTTTGGTCATCACGGCAAAAACCTCATTCGCTTCAACCTGCCACGCTAAGTGTGCGTTTTTGGAGTTTTTAATGCCGTTTTCCAAATACTTAGCCATTGTATTGGCATGAAGCGCCAATTCTAACCAAAGCCCGTTTTGCAAATAGGCGTCGAATTGGCTCGCTATAAATCGGCTTTTAGAGAATAACTGTGCAGCACGTTTTCGGATAAACGGCAAGTCGTTAGACATCACTGGATCCATAAAGACCAAGGCTTCAGCACACCAGCATCCGTTTTTAGTGGCGCCGAAAGAAACGATATCCACGCCCAGTTTCCATGTCATGTCCGCCGGGGACAGGTCTAATGCCACTAGGGCGTTGGCAATACGTGCACCATCCATATGCAGGGGCAATCGGTAATACTTGGCAATCTCGGCGATTTCAGCAATTTCATCAGGCTGGTACACCGTTCCAATTTCGGTGGACTGGGTAATGGAGATCGCCATTGGTTGACCGGCATGGATAAAATTAGGTGGAAAGCGTTGGATTTCGGCTTTGAGATTGCTTGGGTCAATTTTTCCATTCTTGCCATCAACCGGAGCCAAGCGTGCGCCATGTGTAAAAAACTCCGGTGCGCCACATTCATCTTCCAGCATGTGCGCTTCACGGTGGCAAAAAGAGACTCCGCCTGGTCGGTTGACTGAAGCGAGCGCCAGCGAATTTGCTGCGGTACCGGTACTGACAAAATAAACCGCAACTTCGCGTTCAAAAAGTTCGCTAAACCGTTGTTCAATCCTACGGTCTTGTTCACTGGCGCCATAAGGTGCTGAAAAGCCAACGGATGCTTCGAACAAATGCTGTGCAATCGTAGGGTGGGCACCTGCCCAATTATCGGATGCAAAATTCATGGAGTGTTTTTTATATCATTGTTTCCAGGGTTTGTTATACCCGAATTTGTTCCATAATTAAGATTAAATTACGAACGGGTTGTTTATATTTGTTGATTCATTATCATGCTCTGTAATGAATTCACATTATGACTTTTAAACAGCCCTAGGGGCTGTTCTCATTTAAGCCAAATCAACACGCTGGCCAAGCTCAGCATAGTCATATAATTGACCGCCAGCCGTTCGTATCGGGTGGCGACACGGCGGTATTCTTTCAGTTTTTGGAACAATCGTTCCACGAGGTTGCGTTCCTTGTAGATCTCCTTGTC
>NZ_AYLO01000062.1 GCF_000496735.2 Methyloglobulus morosus KoM1 | reverse complement strand
TCCCAACCTTCTCCCTCAGGGAGAAGGTTGGGATGAGGGGATGAAAATCAATTGGTAACGTCCCTCACCCTAGCCCTCTCCCAGAGGGAGAGGGGATTTCTGACGCAACTTTACATTATTTCGCATTGTCCATTATCACGGTTAAACCCAGCTTAGAGGAAAAGTTGTTATGACGGGAAAAATGATTATGCTTGTTGGGATTGTGTTAGTCCTGATCGGGCTTGCAGTCAGCTATGCGCCTTGGCTGGTTAACTGGTTCGGTAAGTTGCCCGGCGACATTCGCATCCAGAATGAAAAAAGCTTTGTGTTCATCCCGATTGTATCCATGTTAATCGTGAGCGTTATCTTGACGTTGATTATCAATTTGTTTTTTCGGAAATAAATGTAGGGTGCGTTTTACGCACCAAATCAGGTGCATGAAATGCACCCTACGCGACTGCGTACCCTGCCTACAGGCTTGGTTTATCAACCCAGCCCACGGGCTGTAGCCCTCATTTCTGCGCTCCTGCGTGGGAATGAGGTAAGGTTAATCGCTTTGCACTATATATTTTGTTCTCTCATATAACTCATCAAAAGTCAGTATTTCTGGAGTAGTTATGTTTTTACGATAAAGCTCGAATGAGCGATACTGATCTTCATTTACACCTCGTTCTTTGGTAAATTCACCTAAGCTACCAATGACTAAATACGATTTTGGCAAGTAATTGTATGCTTCCTCACCTGTTGGATTGCCATGTTCATCACTAAGCGATATTTTTTGTGTCAGCGATTTCACTGCTGAAGCAACAGTGCCTTGAATTTGAGCGATAGCTTCAGTCAATTCTTGTGATGGTGCCCAACAACCAGAACGATAAGGCTTTTTTTGCAATAAAGGCGTTTCATGCGTCTTGATTTCAACGAAGCACAGACTTGAAATCAGTCCCTTAGTTTTCATAAGAGCGTCAACTCTTTTACCAAAACCAGCAACATCGTGACCTTGCACCACTTGCTCAAGTTTCTTTTCGTCTAAGCTGGACAAAAACAAGTAGCTCAACCCATAACCGAAAATCCATTTGTTCTTTTCAAAGAATTTTTGCCATAACCCTTCTGTGGTTGTATTTTTCTGTTTTTTTAAGTTCTCGAAATATTCTTGGTCGGTTATGAGCTTACTGTAAACATCTAATTGTTTCTTCCGAAATCCTATAGCAATAATGTCCCCTTTAGTTATTTCCGATTTTATTATTTCTGAAAATACCTCTTCGTTTTCTTGAAATAACTTTCTTGCTTGATTATTTGAAACAACTATATTTCTAAGCTCTTCATCTGTAATGTTAACTGCACGATCATTTTTAAATGTTACAGACAAAACATTTTGAATGAACTCGAAAAGCTTCCCAATTTCTTCACCAATAAATGAAAAACTTGCGTTATGCGGTTTATCTGTTCCTACGGTATATCTTTGTAGGTTTAGTAAAAATAACCCTCTTGGATCTTCAATGAATTTAGCCGTTATATACGATTTTCCGCCTTCCACATGCCTCAAAACAACTTCATCTTTTATAGTGCCGAATGCAAAAGAATCTTGAGACTCAATTACTTTTGATGCTATCCGAACTTTGTCTGTCCGATCACCAAAAGAGGGTAAACTTGGGCTAATATATGTTTTTCCTTCTTTTGGATTTTTGTAACTGTCTAATTCAATCATATCTCTCCAGTAAAACTCGACTAGAAATGGGTATCATTGTTCCATCGGGTTTTAGTTTATTCCTCAGCTAATTTATTGCTCGGAATACGCCGCTTTCCCACATTTTTCTTATCCCGTTCCCGAATCTTCACTTTTTTAACAGCCGCTTTTTTTAACGGTTCTTTTTTGTCTTTGCTGCCTGCGGCTTTGCCGGAGGTCTTGAGTTTTTTCGGGCCTTGGTAGCTGCCGACTAGTTCTTTGATGGTGCGGCGGATAAATTGCTGGTTCAAAAAGCGTTCGATGCCTGCCATTAAGTTCCATTCGGTGTGTTTGACCAGGGCGATGGTGGTGCCTTGCTCGTCGGCGCGTCCGGTGCGGCCTATGCGGTGGATGTAATCGATACCGTTGCGGGGGATGTCGAAGTTGATGACGAGGTTGATGCCTTTGATGTCTAGGCCGCGGGCGGCCAGGTCGGTGGCGACCAGGGTGTTGACGACACCGTCCCGATACAACGCCATCGTGCGGTTGCGGTCTTTTTGGTCGATTTCGCCGTGTAGCAAGCCGGTACGAAGCCCTGTCCCGCGCACATAGTCATATAATTCCTGCGCCCTTAAGCGGGTATTGGCAAAAACCAGGGCTTTGTCGTAAGTTTCATTTTGCAGTAACCAGGCCAGCAGTTTGAGCTTATGGTCGTGGTCATCGGCTAAGAGCAATTGCTGTGTGATGTTGCTGTGCCCGTCGTGCAGTGTATTTAACGCGACGACTTTTGGGGTTTTTAACACTTTGTCGGCGATTTTGATCACACCGAAGTGGGTTAATGTTGCTGAAAATAGCAAGGTTTGGCGTTGGTTGTTGCAAAGTTCGACAATTCTCAGCACGTCATCGCTAAAGCCCATATCCAACATGCGGTCGGCTTCATCCAGGATCAGTACGTTTAGATGTTGGAAATAGGTGGTCGAGAGTTGGAATTGTTCTAAGAGACGGCCTGGTGTGGCAATGATAATGTCGGTGTTATGGGTTAATGCAGTTTGCTGTTTCTTGAAATCGCTGCCACCCGTAATGAGGCCGGTTTTTAGTGAGGTAAATTCACTGAATTGTTGGCATTGCCCGAAGATTTGCTGGGCCAGTTCGCGGGTTGGGCACAGGATCAATGCCTTGATGCCGATAGCTTTGTCCGGTGAAACCAGCAATTTCTGCATTAAAGGGAGTAAGTAAGCGGCGGTTTTGCCGCTGCCGGTTTCGGCACTGACCAGGCAATCCCTGTGCTCAAGTATGGCAGGAATGGCTTGTTGTTGGACGGGCGTGGGCGTTTCAAAGCCTAGCTTATCGATCGCCAGCAATAGGCGATTGTCCAACCCGAATTCGGTAAATGAGGGTGTGGAGGTTAGGGGATTTTGCATTAAACTTAAAAAAAGATGGGAGGTATCAAGGAGAAAAGATTTGTTCGGGTTATTATAAGCTATTGCATTAAAGCTAAGATTAAATCGTTTTGTTGTTGCCAATGTACCGATAACCGTTAAGCTGAGCCCATCATAATTACGAGGTTAACCCATGATCCCCATACGAGACACGGCACCGTGCAATTCAACGCCTTATATGACCTGGAGTTTGATGGCGGTTTGTATTGCTATTTTTCTTGTCATGCAGGTGATGCCTTATGAATTGAGTTACAAGATCACCTATCTTTACGGTATGGTGCCTAACCGTTATGCCAACCCGCAATGGGGACTGGCGTATGGGCTGCCTTTTGACGGCTATTTGTCGTTTTTGACCAGTTTGTTCCTGCACGGGAACTGGCTGCACATTATCTTCAATATGTGGTTTATGTGGATTTTTGCGGATAATATTGAAGACCGGATGGGGAAATGGCGCTTTCTGGCTTTTTACTTGATCTGCGGTGTGTTGGCGACTATGTTGCAATGGTACAGTACGCCCACGCTGGTCATACCTGTGGTAGGCGCTTCCGGCGCCATTGCCGGGGTAATGGCGGCGTATTATTTCCTGTATCCGTTTGAGGGGGTGATTGTGTACTTTTTCCCGATAGTCGTCCGGTTACCTGCGGTCACTTTTTTGGGCCTGTGGGTCATTTTTCAGCTTTACTCCATTACGACGTCTACTTATGTGCCGGGAGCCACGTCCGACTCGGCCTTGTGGGCGCATGTGGGCGGATTTATTGCCGGGGCAATCTTACATCGATTCTTTCTGCGAAAAGATGAGGTTGTTTAAAGACTTTCAAGCTATAATTACCTCAGAAAAAATCAATATTCAGGGCAGGGATGGTAGTGTTTTTTACTTAAATCCGTGCTTTAATCCTGTCAGGAAATTTACAAAACCCCATGAAAAAATTAAACTTTTACTTAGTTAAACTGCTGCAATTTGTTGTTTTTGCTGTTTTCACTTTTGTCGTCTTAACCTATTTTGGCGCAATGCTGTTGCTGCCATTGGATGCCGTGGCGATACTGGTCAAATTGATGGGTATCGTCGGCATTCACGGCTTCATCGGTGCGTTGATTGCGATCCCAGCCGTGGGTTATTTGTGTATGATAATTTATAAAACCCCAGGTTTGTGTGAAATGGTCCTGGAAATTGGGCTGGATTTGATCAAAACCGGCAAAGCTAAGGTTGACGCTTTCAATTCGATTGCAGAGACAGTAAAAGGTTAAAGGCGCGAGGCAAAGGGCGTAAAATCCTGTTTGCCTATCGTTTATCCCTTCTGTTTTTTCCATCCTGTCATTTTTCATGATGTTGCGGCTTTTACTAAGCCGCAAATCCCTGGTTTTAATAGTTAACTCACCATGACTGCACCCAACATCGGCTTTATCAGCCTAGGCTGTCCAAAAGCCTTGGTCGATAGCGAACGCATCCTAACTAAGCTCCGTGCGGACGGTTATACCATCTCGCCCACCTACAAAGATGCTGATTTGGTCGTGGTCAACACCTGCGGATTTATTGATGCGGCGGTCGAAGAGTCCCTGGACAGCATAGGGGAAGCGTTGGCGGAAAATGGCCGAGTCATCGTTACGGGTTGCTTAGGCGCAAGGGAAGATGAAATTCGGGCGCGGCATCCGCAAGTCTTGAAAGTAACGGGCGCACATGCCATTGATGAAGTGGTCGCTTCCGTCCATGAACACTTGCCGCCCAGGCATGATCCGTTCACCAGCCTGTTGCCGCCACAAGGTATTAAACTCACACCCAATCATTACGCTTATCTCAAGATCAGTGAGGGCTGCAACCACCGCTGCACGTTTTGCATTATTCCATCCATGCGTGGAGACCTAGTCAGTAGGCCGATTGACGAGGTCATGGTGGAAGCCATGCGCCTGGCGGATGCGGGTGTCAAAGAATTGTTGGTTGTGTCCCAGGATACCAGTGCTTACGGCCTGGACTTGAAATACCAGCCGCGCTTTTGGCGTGGTCGTTCCATACAAACCCGTTTTTATGATCTGGCGGAGGCAATGGGCGATTTGGGGATATGGGTGCGGATGCACTATGTTTATCCTTATCCGCATGTGGATGATGTCATTCCATTGATGGCTGAGGGCAAGATACTGCCCTATCTCGACATACCTTTCCAACATGCCAACAGCCGTATCCTAAAGCTGATGAAACGCCCGGCGGCTAGCCAGAATAACCTGGAACGCATCAGGGCATGGCGGGAAGTTTGTCCTGATATTACCTTACGCAGCACCTTTATTGTCGGCTTTCCTGGTGAAACCGAACAGGAATTTGAAGAACTCCTGGATTTCCTGGATGAAGCACAACTGGATCGGGTGGGCTGTTTTGCTTATTCGCCCGTAAAAGGTGCCGTTGCCAATGATTTGCCCGATTCCATTCCGGAAGAAATCAAACAAGATCGTTTGGCCCGTTTCATGGAACGCCAGTCTGAAATCAGTGCCGGACGCTTGCAACAACGCATCGGCAATATCGAAACCGTGCTGGTCGATGAAGTGGTGGAAGAAGGGGCGGTTGCCAGAAGCCAATCCGATGCGCCTGAAATTGATGGGCTGGTTTTCATCGATGGCGCAACGCATTTAAAGGTAGGCGAATTCGTGTCTGTCGAAATCGAGGAAGCCGACGAGCATGATTTGTGGGCGCATTTGGCCTAAGCGGTATTTTAGCGAGCCAGGCATGTTCTAGGCTATCTAGCCCATAGCCATCTAACCTAGCTTGGGCTTCCAAGGCCCTGATTTTAGTTATAGTGCACTCGTTCTCATGGGCACTGCGCTCATCACCTTGCTATTGTCAAGGCCATTTCAAATTCTAGTAGACAATCCATTTTTTAACCCTCTTTTTGCTCCTTCAACCGCAAGAATTGTGATCCTATTCACAATTTATCTCATGCCGCTGTGACTGTGGTCACAGTAATTCCCAGTGTATCCCTGAATAATGCACATCACCGATGGAAGGCAGTGGGTTGCTTAAGTTTCCGTCGGGAGAAGCTTGTATAGTGCGGGTTTCGCATAGGTAGATAGGTAAAGCCAAACTCATCGTGAGGTGAGGACGGAAAGTGACAGGCCTTTTTCAAAGCGACACGAAAAAGTCGGCTGCATTGCAATAGATCCTTTCTTTATTACTTAATTAAGGTTTTTAAATGAAAATTAACATTGCTTTTTTTGTCTTATGTTCGTCTATGCTTGGTTTGGGTTCCGCACAGGCTTCTTATCTGTCGGTAAACGATGCAACAAGAAATGACTCGGTGTCTAGGGCACTAAGCTTAGATTCCCATTTTGATAGTGTTTTTGACGCAAATATCGGAAGCCCAGTCGACAATATTTCTACATCGTTCTTGCATGCCTCAGTCAATGCGACAACGGGCAACAGGCATAGTGGTTTGGACTGGTATTCATTCACGACTACCCAATCCAATGTGCAAGCCTATTTTGACATTGATAGGGGTATGCCTGATCTTGATTCTTGGATTAAGTTGTATGATTCCAACCATAACTTGATTTCTCAAAATGATGACGGCAATGTCCGCGATCCAGGTTCTGTCATTGGGTGGGATTCATTTTTGAGCCAAGTGCTGACAAACCCAGGGATGTATTATTTGTCAGTTGGGCAATATCTCTGGAATGGTCATGGGGGAATGCAATCCCCGCTTAGCCGTGGTCAAGATTATACGTTACATGTGTCGTTGGCCTCTATACACATGGAGCCTGCTCCAGCAGCCGTTCCCGTTCCTGCGGCTATCTGGTTGTTTGGGTCGGCGATTGCGGGGTTGATGTGTTTCAGCCGAAGGAAAATGGTTGAATCCTTTTACTTTGCGTAACACGAGTTAAAAGATGTTCCGGTATCTCTCGGCCGAGTTTGGCTGGGAGATACCATTCAAAATAATTTCTTGCGTAATTCCCTCCAGAGCCGAATGAGACCTCGTCTCCTTTAGCCCCCTTCATGCGTGCCCGAAAAAATAAGGGTTACCAAATTACTCTAGTAATGACTAAAAATGGCAACCTGGGTCGATAAGTTTTGCGATTGCGTTAACCGAGTATATTTAACTCCAAGATAATATCTGCTATATTCGACGCAACGGGATAGATATGTCCGTGACTTAAGCGTCAGGTAGCATAGAACCACCTCAGTGTGTACCTGATTCATCATAATAATGAGGTGAGTTTCGGAGAATTCGCGTGGATAAACTAACAGCACTTTCTGTAAGCATTGGTGTTTTAGCCGGTGTTGCAACCTTTTTGGCGGTCGGCCCATTGAGTGGTTTCTTTTTTATATGGGCAGCGACCATTGCCTGGGCGGCTTATTTTTTATTGGGGGCTAACCAGGAAGCTGTTTGCAAAAATATTACCTGCGGTATTTTTGGGGTCTTCATGGCTTGGGCAACCGCTGTTTTGCTGACAGAAATTTCGCCAACCACTATGATGGGTTTCCCATTCATGGCGGCTTTTACGGTTTGTGCTGCCGTCATTGTGATGTGTCTTGCTGCTAATATCCCTCAGCTTGCGACGATACCGTCTAGTGTTTTGGGGTATTCAGCCACCTTTGCCTATTTGCTGCAAACACCTGAAAAACTGACCAAAGATGTCTTGCTGGGCTTTTCTATCAGCAACCCGTTATTGGTGATTTCTATTTCGATTGTTGTCGGGACTTATTTCGGTGTGGCATCTGCGCTACTTAGCGCAAAATTAGAGAATAAATAATCGTTTGATCGTAGCCTGCAAAGACGGTTGTCGATGTCCAATCAATACCGTCTTTGTTTGCTGCACCTAAAAAATCCTTCGGCTTATTGACAGGTTAGCGCATCCGCTAACGCTGTTGCATCCAACGAAAATAGGTTTTGCCGTCATCACAAACCCAGCTAGAACGCTGTACGCCATATTCCGTTTTGCGTAACACGCAATGGTGTTCTTCCTTGAATTCATTCCAATGGCTGTCATCGGGGTTGACGCTGAAATACAAGCTGGTCAGCTTAAGGATTGCCAGGGTGAAAATGCCGTAAAGCACAAAATCCAGCGGCTTTTTGGGCATGTAACGCCTGATTAATGGTGTTATCTGATTTGCATTCATTATGCATCCCCCATTCAGAAAAGCTTTCCTAACTATACGCCTAATCACTTATCAAGCAAGCACTGTTGTTTGTAACTAGGGTGGACAATAATTTTAGTTTCCTTGGCGGGTTGGCTATTTTTATAGCCGATTCCCGTAATGATTGACAATGCTGGGCGGTGCTGCTAATTTCAGCGCTTAGCACTCTGTTGTAATGAGTGCTAACTATAGGATGGAATAGATGGCACACACTCAGCTTTTAAACGAACGGTCATTACAATTATTGAAAACGCTGGTAGAACGCTACATCAGCGATGGACAACCCGTGGGGTCACGGGTATTGTCTAAGGGTTCTGAATTGAAACTCAGCCCTGCCACTATCCGTAATGTGATGGCAGACCTTGAGGATATGGGGCTAGTGCATTCACCACATACCTCGGCAGGACGAATTCCTACTGTAAGCGGTTACCGTATGTTTGTGGATACTTTATTGACTTACAAGCCCTTGGAGTCAAAAGATTTGTCCCGTTTGCATGAAGGATTGTCGGCCAAGGAAGATAATGGCGACATGATCGGTACGGCTTCACGTCTATTGGCTGAACTGACACAAATGGCGGGTATCGTGACTTTGCCCAAGCGGGAACAAGTGTATTTGCGGCACATCGAATTTTTGCCGCTATCCAATACCCGTGTGCTAGTCATTTTTGTGACCAATGAGCAGGAGGTCCATAATAAAATCATCCGGACCGATAAGAAATTTTCTGCCGCCGAGTTGCAGCAGTCCGCCAATTTTATTAATTCCACTTATGCGGGCCGCAGCTTGCAAGCCGTACGCGAAGCGGTGTTAAAGGAGCTCAAGGAAGACCAGCAACGCATGAATCAAGGGATGGTGGATGCCATCAAGATTGCCCAATTGGCGTTAGAGCCCAATGGCAAAAAAGAAGATTATGTGTTGGCTGGCGAAACAAATTTGATGGGGTTTTCCGAATTGTCAAACCGCGATTACCTTAAAAAATTGTTTGAAGCCTTTAGCCAAAAGCAATCCGTGCTGCATTTGCTCGACCAATGTATGAAGGCAGAGGGTGTGCAGATTTTTATTGGCGAGGAATCCGGCTATCAAGCGTTTGAACAATGCAGCCTGGTGACTTCTTCTTATTCCGTGAGCGATGAAGTGGTCGGGGTGTTAGGTGTTATCGGCCCAACCCGCATGGCGTATGAAAAAATCATCCCGTTTGTCGATATTACCGCAAAATTGTTGGGTGCAGCCTTGAATCCTAAAACCGCGTCCCCATCTTCCTAGCATTGTTATAGGCCAAAGGCACAAGGCTCAAGACAGCAAGATAACACGTTGGCATCTTTCGCCTTGTGCCTTTGGCCTATACTTGAGTAGTTACAATTAGTTACATTTGCAGAACCATTTATTTCACATCAATAAGGCACTATAAATGAGTACCGAGCAGGAAAAAGCAAAATCACAGGTTAAAACCCCGGGCAGCGAGGAAACCCTTGCGGATGCATTATCAGAAGAAGAGCTGACACTGGATGAACCGCCATCCCAAGAAAAACTCATAGCAGAATTACAGCAAGAACTGGCGGCAGCCGAGCAAAAAGCCCAGGAAAGCTGGGATAAGGCGGTCAGGACGCTGGCGGAAATGGAAAACCTGAAAAAACGCACCCAAAAGGACGTGGAAGATGCCCATAAATATGCGCTGAACAGTTTTGCAAAGGAGTTGTTGACAGTCCTGGATAGCCTTGAACTGGGTTTGCAAGCAGCGACCGGTGAAAGCGAAGAAGTCAAAAAATTCCGCGTCGGCAGTGAACTGACCATCAAGCAATTTGAATCCGTATTTTCAAAATTCAACGTCGTGACACTCGATCCAAAGGGTCAGCCTTTCAATGCCGAACAACACCAGGCGGTACTGATGCAAGAGGTGGAAGGCGCAACGCCAAATACGGTTGTCAATGTATTCCAAAAAGGCTATATGCTGAATGGACGTTTGCTGCGTCCGGCTATGGTGGTGGTGGCAAAAGGGCCGGAAAAGCCGCCAATAATTGACGAAAAGGCTTGAATAACTTAAAAAAGCCCTCATATCGGTCTTAATATTTACTTTACTTAACAAAAATTCAAGTCTGGAGCATTCAATGGCAAAAATAATTGGCATAGATTTAGGTACCACAAATTCCTGTGTTGCCGTGTTGGAAAACGGTGTGGCGAAAGTCATCGAAAACAGCGAAGGTGCGCGTACCACGCCGTCTATCATCGCATTCACCAATGATGATGAAGTACTGGTTGGGCAATCCGCCAAGCGCCAAGCTGTAACAAACCCTAAAAATACCTTATTTGCGATTAAGCGTTTGATTGGTCGCCGTTTTAAGGACGATGTCGTACAAAAAGACATCAAAATGGTGCCTTATAACATCGTTGAGGCCAGCAATGGCGATGCCTGGGTGGATGTCAACGGCAAAAAAATGGCTGCGCCGGAAATTTCTGCGCGGGTTTTGATGAAATTGAAGAAAGACGCTGAAGCCTATCTGGGTGAAGAAGTCAAGGAAGCGGTGATTACCGTGCCTGCTTACTTTAATGACTCCCAACGCCAGGCCACCAAGGATGCAGGACGCATTGCCGGATTGGAAGTCAAACGGATTATCAACGAACCGACTGCCTCTGCGTTGGCATTCGGTATGGACAAGCCTAAAGGCGATATGAAGATTGCCGTTTACGACTTAGGCGGTGGTACGTTCGACATTTCCATTATCGAAATTGCCGAGATTGATGGCGAACACCAATTTGAAGTGCTGTCTACCAACGGAGATACCTTCCTGGGCGGGGAAGATTTTGACTCGCGCGTCATCGAATACCTTGCCACTGAATTCAAGAAAGATAGCGGCGTTGACTTGCACAATGATCCATTGGCCTTGCAACGCTTGAAAGAAGCGGCGGAAAAAGCCAAGATTGAGCTGTCTTCCAGTCAGCAAACCGATGTCAATCTGCCTTATATTACGGCGGATGCATCTGGCCCTAAGCACTTAAATGTCAAATTGACCCGTGCCAAACTGGAATCGCTGGTTGAAGAATTGATTAACCGCACCAAAGGCCCGTGTGAGATGGCGATTAAGGATTCCGGAATATCCATTTCGGACATTCATGACGTAATCCTGGTCGGCGGTCAAACCCGTATGCCGAAAGTTCAAGAAATGGTCAAAACCATTTTCGGCAAAGAGCCGCGCAAGGACGTAAACCCTGACGAAGCAGTTGCCCTGGGTGCGGCAATCCAGGCCGGTGTGTTGGCGGGCGATGTCAAAGACGTCTTATTGCTGGATGTTATCCCCTTGTCGCTGGGTATCGAAACGATGGGCGGCGTAATGACCAAGCTGATCGAAAAAAACACCACGATCCCGACCAATGCATCGCAAGTGTTTTCTACGGCTGATGACAACCAAACGGCGGTGACGATCCACGTTTTACAAGGTGAGCGCGAAATAGCCTCTGCCAATAAATCATTGGGTCGTTTCGACTTGGCGGACATCCCGCCTGCGCCACGGGGTGTGCCGCAAGTTGAAGTTTCCTTTGATATAGACGCCAATGGTATCTTGAACGTATCGGCAAAAGACAAGGCGACCGGCAAGAAGCAATCTATCGTCATCAAGGCATCCAGCGGTTTGTCGGATGACGAAGTCAAGCGTATGGTTAAGGATGCGGAACTGCACGCCGATGAAGACCGCAAAATGAAGGAACTCATTGGTGCCAGAAACCATGCGGACAGCATGATCCACGCTACCGAAAAATCCTTGAAAGAGCTGGGCGACCAAGTGGCTGCAGATGAGAAATCGTCGATTGAATCGGCTATCGAAGCCTTGAAAGAAGCGGTTAAGTCTGATGATAAAGCGGCAATTGAAGCCAAAACCAATAGCTTGACTGAATTGTCTGGCAAACTGGCGGAACGGGTTTATGCCCAAAAATCTGCAAGTGAAGGTGAGGGCGGAGCCAAACCGGAAGGTTCAGCTAAAACAGACGATGACGGTGTTGTCGATGCTGAGTTTGAGGAAATTAAAGAAGACGAAAAAAAATAATGCCACACGCATTGAAAGAGTGTGAGCTTTAACCTAAGCTGAGGGGTGGCGCTTGTTTTAAGCGCCACCTTTATTTATTAAGGACACCAGAGTACCGCCCACGTTGGCGGTTATTTACGTTATGGCAAAAGAAGATTATTACAAACTACTGGGTGTTGAACGCAATGCCAGCGATGCGGACATAAAAAAAAGCTACCGCAGCATGGCGATGAAGTTCCATCCCGATAGGAACAAGGACAATCCCGAAGCGGCTGAGGCCAAATTTAAGCTAGTCAAAGAAGCTTACGAAGTGCTTTCTGATCCCAAGAAACGTACGGCTTATGACCAATTTGGCCATGCCGGAGTCGATGGGTCGATGGGCGGACGCGGCGGCGGTTTTACCAGCGAGAGCTTCAGTGATGTCTTCGGTGACGTCTTTGGTGATATTTTCGGCGGCAGCAGGCAGCGCAGCGGTCCACAACGAGGTTCTGACATACGCTATAATCTCGAACTGACGCTTGAAGATGCCGTATCGGGTACGGAAGCCAAAATTCGTGTCCCTGTGCTCGTGCACTGTAAAGAATGTGACGGGACAGGCGCCAAGAAAGGCTCCAGCCCCGTCATCTGTTCCACCTGCCATGGGCATGGTCAGGTACGGATGCAGCAAGGCTTTTTCTCGGTCCAGCAAACTTGCCCGACCTGCCGTGGTTCTGGCAAACAAATCAAGGATCCTTGTGCCGAATGCCGTGGGGATGGTCGTGTGCAGGAAACCAAAACCCTGTCAGCAAAGATCCCTGCCGGTGTCGATACGGGCGACCGTATCCGGTTGGCGGGCGAAGGCGAAGCAGGGGAACGCGGGGCTCCGGCGGGCGACTTGTACGTGCAAATTCACGTTAAAGACCACGATATATTTACACGGGATGGTGCAAACCTCTATTGTGATGTCCCGATAAGCTTTGCCGCTGCCTGTTTGGGCGACGACATTTCCGTCCCTACTTTGTTGGGTAAAGTGCTATTGAAAATCCCCCCCGAAACCCAGACAGGCAAATTGTTCAGGTTGCGCGGCAAAGGCGTTAAACCGGTCAGGGGCGGGGTAGTCGGAGATTTGATCTGCAAAGTGATCATCGAAACGCCCGTGAATTTGACCAAAGAGCAAAAAGCCTTAATTGAACAACTTAACACGTCATTGACAGGCGATGGTAAACAACACAGTCCACAGGAAAGTTCATGGACAGCAGGCGTAAAAAGTTTCTTCGATAAACTGACAGGATAAGCCATGATACGAGTTGCCATAGCCGGAGCGTCTGGGCGCATGGGCTTGACCTTAATGCGAGCCGTTGCCCTATCGCCAGCGCTTACGCTAACGGTCGCTATTGACCGTGCAGACAGCCCTGTCATAGGTAAAGATACCGGAGAATTAATCGGCATAGAAGCTACCGGAGTGAAAGTTTCCGATAATTTGTCTGCAGTTGCCAATAGTTTTGACGTGCTGATCGATTTCACAAGGCCGGAAGCCTCTATGGGCTACCTAGCGTCCTGTCAGCAAGCGGGAAAAAAGTTAGTGCTTGGTACGACAGGGTTCAACGACGAACAAAAAGCTAAAATAGCAGAAGTGGCGAAATCCATAGCCATCATGATGGCTCCCAATATGAGCGTTGGCGTAAACCTGACCCTGAAACTCCTGGAAATGGCAGCCAAAGTCATGGGCGATTACACCGACATCGAAATCATCGAAGCCCATCATCGCCATAAAGTCGATGCGCCATCCGGTACGGCCTTAAGGATGGGCGAAGTTATAGCTAACACCTTAAACCGCGACTTAAAAGACTGCGCCGTCTACGGCAGGGAAGGCATCACGGGTGAACGCGACCGTAAGACCATCGGCTTTTCTACCATCCGCGCTGGCGATATAGTTGGCGAGCATACCGCCATGTTTGTCGATGAAGGCGAACGGGTGGAGATTACCCATAAGGCATCTAGTCGCATGACCTTTGCGAATGGTGCGCTTAGGGCGGCTGTTTGGTTGAAAGATAAGGATAAGGGGTTGTTTGATATGCAGGATGTGTTGGGGTTATCGTAGGTTTTGATATTTAACGAAACCTTGCAAAATCCCTTCTCCCCTTGTGGGAGAGGGTTAGGGTTAGGGTGAGGGGTATTTATTAAGGTGTCGCTGATGCGACGGTTGTTTGAATGTGGGTTCTCGTACCCACGGACGAGATACTTTTCTTTGCGCGGACAAAGAAAAGTATCCAAAAGAAATCCGCCCGATGCCGCTTGCTTCCTGCGCTCCGT
>NZ_AYLO01000061.1 GCF_000496735.2 Methyloglobulus morosus KoM1 | reverse complement strand
GGCTATGTCAGCGATATTCCGTAAGGTTAAAACGCCTTCCAGTGTTATCCCTTCAACACTTGGCACTATTGGACGTGCGCCAGTTGCTATGATTAGGCGGTCATAAGTGGCCACTGAATCGGTATTATCCTGAAGGTTTCTTACGGTGAGTTGTTGTTTGGTTTTATCGATGCTAATAACGCGGTGCCGGATAAAAACCTGGATGCCTTCCTTGGCAAAATCTTCAGGTTGCCGGATGATAACTTTCCTTTCATCAGCAATAACACCGCTGATGACATAAGGTAGCCCACAAGCGGAATATGACATTTCGGATTCATCTTGATAAAGGATGATTTCATTATTCGGATCAACCCGATGCGCTTTTGCTGCTGCTTTTGCACCTGCCGCTACACCGCCTATGACAATGATTCGCATAATTTTTCCCTGATTTACAGTGTTATATTTTCAATTAGACGCATACAACCAATCGCCATTCCCGGCAAAAAATGCCGGTTCGCCCCCGGTATGCACAAAAACTATTTTTTTTTGTCCTTCAAATTGTTTGTTTTGTAGGCCATGCAGGAATCCAGCCATTGCTTTACCGGTATAGACAGGGTCAAGCAAAATACCTTCGGACCGACCGATTAGTTTGATCGCTTCGGCAGCTTCCAGGTTTGGGATACCATAACCTTGTCCGATAAACCCGCCGTAAACGGGAGCATCATTGGCACTAAAAGTCCAATCCAGTTTCAATAAGGCTGCGGCTTCAGTAGCCAATTCGGCGACTTGCTGGCGAACCTGTTCCGGCTCCCGGCTGACCGTGTAGCAGCGCATTTTCCAGGGCAGGTTCAACAGCCTGATGCCGAGCAGCCAACCGGCATAGGTTCCGCCGGAACCGACGGCAAGTACGACCGCATCAGGTTCTAATCCTTGGCCAAGACATTGCTGATAAAGTTCGAACACAGCCAGTACATGCCCTAATACACCCATCGCACAGGCTCCGCCGCGTGGGATCGAATAAGGTCGATAGCCTTGTTCCTGCAGGTTGTCAGCAACCAGTGGGATTTGTGCATCGACCGAAGCCCTGTCATCGTCATGGGTAAAATGTATGTGGGTATTCAACATTCGGGTAAGGCGATAATTTCCGTCCACAGCAGTAGGTGGCTTCCCCCAATAAACCGCCGTACAACGCAGTCCGGCATAAGCTGCGACAGCCGCTGTTGCCCGGACATGATTGGATTGCACGCCTGCCCCAGTTACCAACCAGTCCGCATGCTTATTCCGGGCATCAGCGAGCATAACTTCCAAGCCGCGTATCTTATTGCCGCCCAGGCCGAAACTGATCAGGTCGTCGCGTTTAAACCACAGGTCAGTTCCGCCAAGTGTTTCTGACAATCGGTTTGCCCGCATGAGCGGTGTTGGATAATGGGCGAGGATATGGCGGGGTATTTGGTTGGCAATTCGGTTTATGACGGCTTGCCTATCAAGAAATTGTTTGTCTATTGTCACCTCAACCACCCATTTATAAGGGCTGGCATCGGCCAATGACTTGATCGACCATGTTGGCGCACATGCCCGTGCTTTGTTCGAGATCGAACAGCGAATCTATTTCTTTACGGGTCAGGATTGCGCTTATTTTTGGATGGTCTAAAACAGCCTGTTTAAAATCACGTCCTTCCGTTTGTGTAAGCAAGCTCAGTTCATAGATAAGTTGATGCGCGCTTTGCTTGCCTAAGGTCTTTGCCAGTGTCAGCATGACGGCTTCGGCGTGGATTAAACCGTTAGTTGCCCGTATATTGGCGAGCATCCGTTCCTTGTTGACTTGCAAACCTTTAAGCAAGTCACTGAGCAACGCCAATGATTTGCCGGTCGCCAAGGTCGCATCGGGGATAATCGCCCATTCCCCTTTCCAGGAACGACCGTCCCGTTCATGGCTGTGCACCAGGTTTTCAGCCATGTGCGCGGCATGATGCCTGACTACCCTTGACAAAGTGCCTAGGTGTTCGGATATTTCCGGGTTACGCTTTTGCGGCATGGTAATGCTGCCGACTGTGCCGTTGACCTTACCTTCACTCAACTCACCAATCTCAGGCCGTTGCAAGTTGACGATTTCCTGGCCGATCCGGTCGCCGGTTGACGTCATCATCGCCAACACATTCAACCATTCGGCATAACGGTCTCGGCTGCTAGTCCAGGAAATAGCGGGCACCTCTAAGCCTAAGTATTGCATAAAAGCCTTTTGCAACGCTAATGCTTGCGGCCCGAAGGAAGATAGGCTTCCGACACCGCCGCTAAGCTGTCCCATACTTAATCGTGGTTTAAGTTCAACCAAACGTTGGCGATGGCGATCCAGTTCATCCAACCAAGTTGCGGCTTTAAAACCGAATGTAATCGGCAACCCTGGTTGGGCGTGGGTGCGTCCGCACATGACAGTGTGCCTATGCTGACGAGCCAGATCGATCAGGATTTTTTGTATTGCAGTGAGCTGTTCTAGAAAGTGCTGATGCACTTTTAATAATGTGCGTACCGTATGGGTATCGGTTATATCCTGGACGGTTGCCCCGTAACAAAGCCATTCCCCGCCAATAGCGCCGCAATGTTTTTTGACGGCATTAATCAACCCCATCAATGAATGATTGGTAAGGATAAAGCCTTCGCTCACTTCTTTTAAGAAGGCTTCATCGATTACAATGCCTTGGTAAGCCGCTTTAATTTCTATCGCAGCCTGTTCAGGTATCAAAGCAAACTCGGCTTGCACATCTGCCAGGACGGCCATGATTTCAAGCCAACCTAAGACCCTGTTTTGCTCGGCAAATAAGGGACGTAGCTCAGGATCAACCCAGGATGAACCAAAGATCGTGGAATCGCTGATATGGACTGAATCAAGCATGGGTTGATTAGCGTTTAGTTATAGGCATCCGCGGATCAAGTCCGCCGCTTTTTCTGCGATCATGATGGTCGGCGCGTTGGTGTTGCCGCTGACAATAGTCGGCATGACTGACGCATCGACTACCCGTAAGCCGCTTACGCCATTAACCCGCAATGCCGGATCGACTACCGCTGTTGCATCACAGCCCATCCGGCAGGTCGTTGTCGGATGCCAAGTGGTCGATGCCGTACGCCTGACAAAATCTGCCAAACCGTCATCATCACGGGTATTGATTCCAGGGGACAATTCAATGCCCCTGATATCGTCAAATGCCTGTCCGTACAGAATTTTAAGATTCCAGCGCACACCTGCCACCAAACAACGAAGGTCGTCAGGATCGCTGAAATAACCGGGATTAATGCGTGGGCGATCCAGAGGGTCGGAGGATGACAAGGTGACTTCACCACGGCTAGCGGGCCTGTTGACATAAGCCGTTAGCGCTATACCGTGGCGTGTAGCTTGACCTGCTTCAGGATATTCCGGCGTTAAGTTGCCGAACAAAAACAATTGTAAATCTGGATACGTTACATCGGGATGGCTTTTGACGAAACAACCAGTTTCCAGGAAATTTGAGGCCAAAGGGCCTGTTTTGGTGGCTTGGTAATCGTTTGCGGCGGCAATTTTGTCCTCATTTGGCAGTGGCGAAAAAGTTAGGGGTTGGGTCAATTCGCAGCGCACACGGGCGTGAATATGGTCTTGCAGGTTTTTGCCGACTTCCGGCAAATCCAGCCGCACTTTAATCCCGAGCTTTTCAAGTTCCGAAGCGGGCCCCAAACCTGACAACATCAGCAATTGCGGAGACCGGAATGCCCCGGCAGACAAAATGATTTCGCAAGCGGCATAAGCTTGTCCTACGTTACCTAGGTGCAGGTACTGAACACCAATGACCCGATGATTATCAAACAATAGCTGGGTGGCCTGGGCATTGCCGATAACGGTTAAATTGGGGCGAAGCCGCGCCGGGTGCAAATAAGCAATAGCAGCACTGCACCGTGCACCCTTAGCAATAGTCCTCTGCAACTGACCGCAGCCATCCTGCTGTTCGCCATTAAAATCAGGGTTATAGGCAATGCCCACTTCCTGGGCGGCGGCTAGATAACGTTGGGTAACCGGCGATAGTTGCGGATGGCTGGAGACGACCAAAGGCCCTGACTGGCCATGATAGCGGTCATTAAAGCCTTGGTTGGTTTCAGATTTGATGAAATAAGGCAGGACGTCCTCATAACTCCACCCTGTGTTGCCCAGGCTTGCCCAGTGATCGTAATCAGCCCGGTTGCCGCGGATATAAATCATATAATTGATGGAACTGGAGCCACCCAACGTTTTGCCTTGCGGGATATAAATACGACGGCCATTCATACAAGGCTGCGGCACGGTACGGTCGCTCCAGTCGTAAAGGCTGTCCTGCAACTGGGAAAATAAGCCGGGTGTTTGAATGGCAGGGTCGTTGTCTTCACAACCGGCCTCAAGTAATAAAACACGGCAGTTTGGATCCTCGCTCAGCCGGTTGGCAAGTACGCAACCGGCTGAACCGGCACCGACGATAATATAGTCAAAGCCTAATCTGGTCATGGCTTATTTTGGCCGACTTCTTTCATGGCGCGTTCCCATACGGATTGTTGTTTACTGGCAAAATAACCCAAGCTGGATTGGTTGCAAGCATGATGGTCCGCCAATTTTTGGCGGCATTCGGCAATCATATTATTCATGCTGCCAACTGCCGTGCCGCCGGGTTCTGTTCGTGCCTGGATAGCTATTGTGACATCTAGGGCAGACTTAAGCTGTTGTTCAGTCAGCGTAATGGAATGGCCAAATTCTTTTTCAGCAGATTGCATTAAAGCCTTAAGCTCGAGTTCCATGATGCTTTTACCCTGGTGTTCGCCAGCCAAGAAAGCGACCAACTGATGCGCACTTCTAAAATCCAGCCCGCATTCCACTACCAATGCCTCGGCCAAGTCGGTGGACATGACCCAACCGGACGCAGCCAAAGCCTTGCCTCTCTCGGCATTGAATGCCAACTCTTCCAGCACTTCTGTCATCAAAGACGCAGCATTATTGACGGTTTGCATCGCATCAGGCAATTCCCCATAAATCAGTAAACGATTATCCGGTTGACCTGATGGCGTCCTGGCCGATGCCGTAACCGAGGCCGTTACACCGATCATTTTATTGGCAACGCCACGGATGTGCGTCAACGCAAACGGATTCTTCTTTTGCGGCATGATTTTACTGGCGCGGGCGTGGCGGTCGTCCAATTCCACAAGGGCAAATTCCTGGGTGCTGTAAACTTGCAAGTCTTCCGCCAACCGGCTGAGATTGATGCTGCACGATGTCAGGATTGAAGCGGCTTCTATGAATAAATCCGCTTGCCACATCGCATCGCGGGCATGAGGGATCACGCCGCTAAAGCCCAATATGTCCGCTAACTGTTGTCGGCCTTGTAATAATTTTGAACCATTCGTGCTGCCGCAGCCCATAGGGCTAAGGTTAAGCCGTTCCAAAAAGGCTTTAAGCCTATCCAAATCACGTAATACTGGGTAAGCGAAGCCCAATAAATAATGCCCGAATGTAGTCGGTTGAGCGGCCTGAAGATAAGTGTAATCCGGCATGATGGATAATGAATGCTGTTCAGCTTTACTTACTATGGTCGTCGCCAGACTTACTAGGGTTTCAATGAATTCCAGCAGTGTTTGCCGCAGGACAAGGATAAATGCAGTAGTCGTCGCTTCCCTACGGGCGCGGCCAGCACCCAACCAGCCCACGGCTTCGGTACGCTCTGCTAGCCAGGCTTCGCGGTTGGTATAGATATCTCCCCTGTCCGGAATCATTACGAACGAAGGCGGCTTGGTTTGCAAGGCCAATAATTGCGCCAGCAAAAGATGGCCTTGGGATTTCGGGATAGTACCCAGTTCGATGGCAATCAAGGTATGGGCAATATCAACCAGCCCTATCGCTTCAAATAATTGCGCCTGATGGCTTAATTCCGCAGCAAACGCAGATTCGACCATCCTGTCCGACGGCGGGCTTTTTAGCCTTGTGCCGATTTCCAGGACTTGTTCCTGTAATGAAACCGGTCGACGGACATCGTTACCTGTCATGTTGCTGTGCCATTCGGAGTCAGTGGAGTGCCGACCGCACCATTGCTTTCAACTTGGTTAGGATCCCAGGAACCTTCTCGTAATAACTTGCTTGTGACGCGGTTCAGTGTGTCAAAACGCAAGCCGTTACGCAGCGCTTCGACGGCAAGAACTTGATCTAACGGGATATTGCCCAGCCCGGCATTCGCACCAAATTTTTCGATGAAAAATGCCTGTTGGGACTTAAGCGGCGTTTCCCAGATCAAGGATTTGGATTTATCGCCGATCATTCCAACAATGACATCCACTTCATATTCGTCAACATTACCTGACTCATCGAACACGCCCACACTATGACCGCTCTCGCGTCCTTCGATAATAACCCAGGCTGCGCCCCATTCCAGGTCTTCTTTTATCTCTTCGGCAATTTGTTCCGGGGTAGGTTGCCGTTTCGGGTCTTTTTTGCCGACTTCGGTGATCGGGATCAACCCGGCATTTAAGGCGCATTCGATGATCCTCTTACGCCTGAACCTTGGAATCGGGAGGATTCCGTCAGAAATTTCAACGGCGGTAAACCCTAAGGATTTGGCATGGGTCATATACACCCGGCAATGGTGGGTAAGCAACGCCACTTCCAGCAATGTGCCACCAGGGAATGTGAGGATATTGTGCGCCGCCAGTATTTGAAGTTTTTCTTGCAGTAAGCCCTTGTCCATAAAAACGGAGGTACCAAAGCCGAATTTCCAATGATCTATATAGTTGGAACAGAGTTGCAGCATGCTTTGGGTTTCATGCAAGCTTTTACCGACATCCATTACCATCGTACAACCTGTTTTACGAGGCTTTCGCTCCCGCGAATCGCGTTGGCCTCCTATAATATTTTCCCAAGCCAATTCAGCCATCTTATGAGTTCCCAATAAATAATTGACGTAAAGCCTTTTCAATCATTCCCAAATCTGTTCCCCACGGCACAATAACGCTGTTACCTTCTTGTTCAAATTCATATTCCAGTAGGCAGCACTTCAATAGTGTCGCATTTTTGTCCGGCTTCAGCAGTTTACGCGGGCACATTTCCACACGGGGCGGTTCATCCCCATAGTAATGGCGATGGAATTGCAGGCTGCGCTCACAACCGAGCAAAGTCCATTGCCGCCGTTGTTCGGGGCGTTCGTCCAGAAAATAAACCGGAGCGCCTAAATCAGTAAGTCCGCCTGACCTGCATGGCACTAGATAAGCTTCCGGAGTCACTGTTCCGGCAAGGTCACGCAGGTCGATTGTTTCCAATTCCAGGACGATAGGCGGCAAATCGGCATAACTGAGTACCTGTTCAACCATACGATACAGTTTGGGCGGTTCGGGCGGAACGACTTCTATTACCCGTAACATCTTAGGATTGGGATGATGGATGATGTTGACATGGTCAAATGCACCGACCACGATTGCCGTCTGTTGCGGTGAAACGTGATGTTCCAAAGCCGCCTTGCCTAAGGCAGAGCGGTTACCCGGATCGGTATCTGGATCGGCGATAAAAACGCAGTCATCCGGCAGGGCTAACACTTCGACTTTTTCAACAGCAGTGAACAAAGTTTCCGAACCGGCGCGTTGTACGGCGATTACGGCATATTCCTGGCGGTTATTGTGCAGTATTATAATGTCCGTGCGTCGGTAGACTTCCCTTGCCAGTACATATTGCTCGATTACTTTGGCATCCATTGCGCCGTCATAAGGCTGGAAACTGACGCAACGGTAGGGTAAAGGCACAAAATTTTGCCTCTGCTTTAAATCACCCACTTGAAGGATTGCGCCGTTCATTCGTTAAGCCCCATCCAGTTCAAAAGTTCGCCCTCGATCATCCTGGCTGAGTTCTCGTTCATGAATTTTCAGGGGATCCAGGCGGCGGATGCATTCGATCAAATCGGGCTCAGGTAATGCGGCTGTTGACAGGTTGGCGGCAACTGGAAATTCAAATTCCGTGCTTTCAGCAATTAGCTCAAGGTTGGTATCAGGATAAGTGAAACGCAATTCGGCATGGCCTTCGGCATTGAAGCCAAAAATACCCAAATCGGTCACAATACAATCCGGCCCACGGCCACGATAAGGCATACTGGAACGCGGCAAGCCTTCTGCCGTGCGATGTCCCACACTGGTGACAAAATCGCAGCGGTTAACCAAGCGGTAACGGCGACGTCCTAGGTCATCGGCATGGGTGCGATGTGCCGCTGTCCATATGGTCACATGGTCGGCATCAGAGGATAGATTACAGCCTCCGCCTCCGCCGGGCAGTTTTAACGTAAGCCGGTCATCATCTCCCAAACGGGTGACATTCATGTTACCCCAACGGTCAATTTGCAAACCCGACAAAAACATTCGGCCTAATCGCCCGCTCGCAGCAAGGTCAAATAATTCTTCAATCGATAAATGGCACTCGGCATCACGATTCATGGCGAAATCGTTGGTCGTTGGCGTTAAGAATGCGGGGGTCGGGTTGATACCATAGGTCGCACCGGCCACCAACACCAAATTAGGCGCATGATTGCGTTTTGCCAGGTGCAAAGCTAACTGCACCAATGGCGATCCAAAGCCGTGAAATGCCAAAATGCCATCTTCTATCGAAAGTGCGATTTGATAAATCATCAATTCGCCGAGCGTACAGCTTGTTATTTTGGTCGCCTTATTCATAAAGCTGCATCCACTGGTCGATGTCACTATTCCAATGTTCGAGTCGGTTGAGTCTAACTTGACCGCCTATCAAATTTAAATAACTGGCATGGTCTTTACAATCGTAAATATAAGGGTTGAGGTAGTTGTCGCGAAAATTATCGCCGCCGCTTTTTGCGGATTGGTAATAGTGCTTCGTATGTTCCCTGTCGTAAGCATAACGCGGGTAGCAGGATGTCGGGTGGGCGCCGTAGGGTACTTCGCAAATGGCGGTGACATAAAAATAGGGAATCGTTACGCCTTTGTTTGCCAGCTCTTGATGTGGGATGATCTCTTCAACCGTAACAATGACTTTTTTCGAGGCCTTGGCAAAAAGTATGTCGGCTACTGGCGGCCCATCAATATGCAAATTGCCATGCTCGTCGGCATAATGGGCATGGATAAGGGCGACATCAGGTTTGAGCGCAGGCACCAAAACCAGTTGCTCGCCGCTAAAAGGACAAGTAATCGTTTTAAACTCTGGATGCAGCTTTAGGAAATCCGTCCCCTGTACCGAACGGATCGGCATGAAAGGCAATCCCTGGATCGCTGCCCTAAGTTGCTGGACCAAGGTATAACAGCAGTTATCTTCGACTTTGACGGCACCCGTTTCACAGGCCCGACGGTAATTGAGCGCCATGCCGAAATCCTGCTCAAAGCCGACATAGGATTCTGCACTGGAGGCAACACTCCCTGCACCACACAAAAGGTCAACATCGATGCCATGCGCCGAGCCAACCAGCTTAAGGTCTTTAATGCCTTGCCGAATCAACTCCCGCAAGGCCGCCATCGGTTCTCGCCAGGACAAACCGCCGCCAATTGCCAAACAATCGCCGTTATGGATGTGCGCGACGAGTTGAGTTAATGGGCATCGTTTATCGGCTTGTGTATACATATGTTTTAACCTTAAAGAGCTGTCATGGCACCATCTACGGTGAATGCCGAGCCGCAGACAAAACTGGCTTCATCGGATGCCAAAAATAATACCGCCGCGACTATTTCTTCGGACTTACCGAATCGCCCTATCGGATATTTACTTAACCGTTTGTTCATCATCTCTTCAGACCCGTCGGTTGCGAGAATTTGCCGTCCCATATCGGTATCGGCGATCATGCCTGGACAAATGCAGTTTACACGAATGCCCAGCTTTGAATAGTCAACCGCCATTTGTTTGGTCAAACCAATGACAGCGGCTTTGGAAGCACAATAAGCGGCCATATTGGGAATACCTACCATCCCAGCCACTGAGCCAAAATTAATGATGGCTCCGCCGCGATGTTTCATTGCTGGCAGTGCGGATTTCGAACAGAGGTAAGTGCTGTTTACATTCACTGCCATGACCTTATTCCAAACCTCGGGTTCCGTAGTTTCCACAGTACCAAAATCGGCAATACCGGCATTGTTAATCAAAATATCGAGTGTTCCATTAAATTCAGCGATTAGCCGGGAGAAGGTATCGGCGACTTCATCTGGATTGGAGATGTCAACTTGATAAGCGTTGGCATCCACGCCATCCGCACGGAGAGCTTGGGTTGCATCCGCTAATGCGACCTCATTAATATCTAAAATAGCCAAGGAAGCCCCTTCCATGCCCAGACGACTGGCTATGTCATATCCCATACCGGTAGCGCCACCGGTAATAACTGCCTGTTTCCCTTGAAATCGATTACTCATCATCGTGTTAATTAGTTAATAGATTTACATGTCATTAAAATGAGGATCACCGGCGCGTAACCGACATAATTGAATGAAATAACTAGGACTGATAAATAATTCGTCCATATCGGCCAAATCGTCTATCGTTAGTCCTTTTTTTACCAGGTAATTGAGGTATTGAAAGCCATCTTTTGCACCATAGCCAATATGGGTAGCCCCTAAAATTTTACGGGTATCGCCATCGAGAATGAGTTTTTGAAAGCCCGACATACGCGGCTTCGCCATCAAGTACAGCATCATTCGGTCACCTGCCGGCAAGCCGACATCAAGACCATTGGGGTTGTCGGGCGGTAGTTTCATGATTTTTACATTGGCATAACGTTGGCGCGCCTCTTCTTCACTTAACCCTAGCCAACAGGCTTCGTAATGCGTATGCATAAAATCAGGGTAATCAGCCGTTTTATATTCACTTGCTTGTCCCATGATATTTTTAGCGGCGCACACGCCTTCCTTCCTGGCTTTAAACATTTCCATCGGCGGCCCGGTCACGTCACCGACGGCATAAACATGCGGTACTGAGGTTTGCATGTGCCGATTGACTTTGATGAAGCCTTTATCGCTGGTTTCCAGACCCAATTTTTGGGCAATTATTTCTGAATTGGCTTGTTCGCCTAGACCCATAAAAACAAAATCGGTATCAATATCGATTATGCCGTCGGAAGTTTTTATAGAAACCGATCTCACCTTGCCTTGCGCATCCCCCTGTATTTCCATTACTTCAGCATTTTCAAAAAATTCCATGCCTTGTTCTTCCATCATAAGGATGGCGTAGGCACGGGATTCGGCATCTTTAAGCATAGGCATCACTTGATTCCTGGCGACAACAATTGTTCGTCGACCAGTGGCATTAAAAAAACAGCCGTATTCAATCGCCGATTTTCCCCCGCCGATGACGACGATAGTATTACCCGGTTCAAAATCTAGGTTTTCAACCAAGGTTTGGGAAGTAAATACGCCTTTTAAGGTTGCACCGGGAATATCTGGCACGAAGGGCTTGGCACCCAAGGCTAAAACCAAATTCTTAACATGGAACTTACGGTCGCCAACTTGAACAGTATGGGCATCGATAATTTCGAACTCTGCATTCAACACAAACTCCAACCCAAGTTGCTCTTTACTTTGGAAGTTCATCACGGCATGGGGACCTGTCCTGCCGGTTCGAAAGAGTTCAACGATGTCCTTGATGGATACGATTTTGTCGTTGAGGTTTTGAAACCAGAGCTTACCGGAAAAGGTGCGCTCAAGCATAAGTTGCGCTGCGCAGTCAGAAAACAGATGGTGAGGTACACAGGCTTGATGGGGGCAAGAACCGCCAAGGAACGGCCAGCGATCGAGAATCAGCACACGCCCGCCAAGGGCGCGCAAATAAGCCGCGCCAAAACGTCCGGCGGCGCCGCCACCCAGAAAAATGGCATCAAATTCGCGGGTATCATTTGGGTTTATGTTGAAAACAGGTGTACTATTGCCGGATTCCAGTGTTTCGGCCACAAAATGTTGCCACTTTTCGATGGTAAGGCAGTCTCCCCAAACATCCATTGGTAGCCGTCCAGTCTTATTATTTAAGTAATTTCGTCACTATGTAAACTAGCTAACTATCTTGTTGGCTTGGTTCTTTCCCAAGCCAACTTAAGAATTAGTGCCCATTCATTTCGCTAGTTCATTACGGACTATTTTTGCCCCCTCGACTAAAGCATGTAATTTGTCTTGACAGATATAACGTTGCAACAAGATTAGCCCACAGTCAGTCGTAACTCCTAACTGTTCTGCCGGGACTACCGTGAGTAATTGGCGAATCTTTGCCGCGACCTGTTCGGCGGTTTCGGTGACTGTGCTTTTGACATCGATGACACCTGCCCAGAACATCATGTTCTTCGGGATTGGATGTTGTTTCAGTATTTCGAGACCCGATTGATCAAAAGATATGCGGCCTATCCCTTCGATGTTAAACACATCAATTTTAGCTTCGTAGGATTTTGGCACCACGGATGAGGTGGGATTCGGAGCTTTAGCATCCTGGGCACGTTTGGTTAAATCAAAAACCTCACCGGTACCTGCCGTATCATCAGGATAATAAGCGGGTGTACCACCCCAATTACCCCAACAGATATGACAAACAATCTTGGCATGCTTAACGCCTGCGACCGCGCGGTTGAACGCTTCGATTGCCCAATCTTCATAAAAGTAAGGCCAGGTGAATTCGTCAAGCTGGATATACTCCACACCCAATTCGTCAACGGCCAAAATATCTTCGTTGATGGCAGCGGCAATCGCCATCGCACGATCACGGCTATTGGAGTAATGAAGGTCATTAGTGCATTGTGCCAACACTTGGATACCTGTGTATTGGACTTTGACGGGTTTATTGGTCGCCCGTTTGAGGGCGCGGGCTTGTTCGACCATGATTTGGCCGCGGCGCTTTATTTCTTGCGTGACCGTCGCCGAATGCAAACGACTGTAGATCGGAAAACCGAGATGGCTACCCGACAAATCATAGCCTAGCCTATTGAAATAATAATAAAGCGCGGCATCGGCATAGTTGTCTCCATGAAGCCGGCCATCCGCGATAATATCCAGGCCTGCATTAACTTGGTCGGTAGCGATAGCCGCCGTTGCATCCTCCAACGCTTCCCGCCACATGGCATCCGGCGGCTGCCGGTCACCCTTGAAATGTCTTGCGAAATCAGCATCCCACCATCTTGGGTTGGGATAATTGCCTACCATACTTGTCGGAATCAAAACCTTATTCATTTTGCACCTCTCTTATAGTTATTTTATGGTGGTTCTCCCTGATATATTTATTCTCCAATTTGCAGGTATTAAATGCTCGAAACCTCCTTTGGTAAATTTCTTATTTTATATTCATCCGCTTATGCTTTATAAGCCTGATTTAATTATGGTTTATATTAAAAATTATTTCTACTCGTGCCTCCACAACAAGGGCATCCAGCAGCATGTTCATTCTCTAGCGGATGAATGTTTTCATATACATGAATCGGTTTCGCTTCATGACTGTCGCAGTGCGAACAAACCCATTCCTTGGGTGCCTGTGTATTGGCCATTACCAAGCCTTTGAATTGATGATTACACTTAGGGCATTGGAGTTCATAAATAGGCATTAGTTTCTCTAATGATTAGCATAAAAACGCATTCGAATACACGATAGGGTTATAAACTCTCATATTTCTGCCAATGTTTTTCAAAAAGATAAGTTTCATCAAGTGGGTTGGATTTGATTGGCCGTGAAACCCAGGTCAGGTTGACCATGTGGCGCGCATTGACATTTTCTGTCGTAATATTCCCCCCCCAGGTCCCGCAACTTAAGCTTAAGGTATAAGGCAACCCGTTTCGCGGGCTACCCGCACCTTCATTCAAACTCTGGTTGACCATCACCCTGGCGGTCTTGGTTTGCATTGCCAAAGCCATCGCATGGTCGTCATTGGTTGTATGGATGCCGCACGTGTGGCCCTGCCCCTGATACTCCGTAATTGCATTAACTTGGTTTATGGCGTTGCTAATGTCGCCTCCATATTTATAAAGCGCTAACACTGGCGATAATTTCTCCCCTGAAAAAGGATACTCAGGACCCGCACCATTTTCCTCCACGATCAAACAACTACAGTCTTCGGGTACATTGAAGCCAGCCAACTTTGCGATATGAGTTGGAGATTTTGCGATTACATCGACACTTGGAATATGATTTTCAGGCGTAGGCCACATCAACTGTTGCAGCTTGGTTTTTTCATCCGCGTTACAAAGATAAGCACCTAACTTTTGCATTCGCTCGATTAAGCCGCCGTAAATCGACTCGTGTGCAACGACCGAATTATCGGCCAGACAACTAGTCGCGTAGTCAAATTTCTTGGCGATGGCAATCGTATTGGCTGCATCGTCAAGATCGGCCGTTTCATCAACTACATGGACTGAATTACCGACCCCAACGCCATAAGCCGGTGTACCGGAACTGTAAGCCGCTTTCACCATCGCGGCGCCACCCGTCGCAACAATCAAGTCCGCTTGTTGCATCAATTGCTGGGTTTTTGAAAGTGATGGCTTCTCAATAACTTGCACTAAATCGGCAGGAGCGCCAACCTGTTCACAGGCTTCGCGCATGTACTTCACGGTCAATTCAGTCGTAAGTTGCGTCCGGGGATGGGCTGCTACGATGATGGCATTGCGGCCTTTCAAGGCCAGCAGCGATTTTAAAGGCGGTGTCGCATCCGGGCCTGTCGTAGGAATAAGTGCAGCAATAACACCCACCGGTTTGGCGATTTTAATCAGGCCTTTTTCGGGAAAAGCCTCAACAATACCGACGGTTTTCACTGCTTGCATATCCCGCAGGGTTCCCATGCAACGGTTACGAATCTTACTCACTTTATCGTTATAATTGCCAAAACCGCCCTCATCAACCGCCAGTTTCGCCAATTCTTTTGCGCGGTCTTCCCTAACGATAGCCCAACAAACCGCCGTCACCAATTCGTCGACCTGTTCTTGGGTGTAATTGGCGATCTTTTCCTGGGCATTGCGGGCTTTTTGGATATATGCCGCTATTTCATCTGCACCTGACTCTGTTGTTGCATTCATGGCTTTTCCTGTGCAAGGAGTTATTTTTTTATATGGTTTCAACCTACATCTTATAGCAACTTACGTCAAGGTTTATAGCGGTTCTTAAGTGTGCACATCTATTTAGTTATTTCTTGTTCAGGCACATCCATATCCACCAATGTTTCCTTAAGATGGACAAATGCCACACCCTAATAGCGCATCACCCACGAGTGGACTGGCC
>NZ_AYLO01000060.1 GCF_000496735.2 Methyloglobulus morosus KoM1 | reverse complement strand
ATGCCATCTTTGCCGCAATCGGTCGAACCACATTTTGGACAATTCATATTAGCCTTTACCCCTACAAATTGGGTAAGTGTAGCAAATGCTATACTAACTTAACAATACTAAAATAAGCTCATGGATACACTCCAAACAGACATAGAATCATTTGCCGCATCGTTGCAATTAACAGATAAGGCCTGCGAAGCATTCGACAAATTAACCCTATTTTTCGCCACTTTCCCGCTGAGCGATATACAAACCATCCTTACGTCTGCCGCCACCAGTTTTGCCTTGATCCTGGCTGCCGAAATGGGCGACAAAAGCCAATTGGTCTGCATGGCCCTGGCATCTAGGCACAGGCATACGCCTGTGGTATTGGGTGCGCTCGCTGCGTTTGCTTTGTTGAATGCATTGGCCGTTAGTTTTGGTAAGGCAATTGCCGACTGGTTGCCTGGTTACGTGATCGCGGGTACGGTGGCCTTAATGTTTATTGTATTCGGCATTCAAGCGCTACGGACAGAAGCGGAAGAACCCCACGAGGAGTTCAAGGAAAAATCAGGCCACGGTATTTTTCTCACGACATTTTTATTGATTACCATCGCGGAGTTTGGCGACAAAACCCAACTCGCCGTGGTCGCGTTAAGCAGCACGGGCAGCCCCGCAGGGGTATGGTTGGGATCCACGCTGGCGCTAGGGGTGACATCGGCGTTAGGTGTAATGGCCGGTCGGAAACTGTTACAAAAAATACCCTTGGAATTGCTGCACAAAATCGGTGGGATACTCTTTTTGATGCTGTCCAGTGTCGCTATTGTTAAGGCATATCGGGATTATTTTGGAGCTTGAGCAATCCGTGTCGTCCGTATCCTATTCGTGAACAAGCAATAGGACACAGATGACTCGGATTTGGCTGATTAACGCAGGGCCATTATGCATGGGGCGGTTGTAAGCCGACAATAAAACAAAACGCATATTACGACTATCTGTGTAATCTCAGTTTGTTAATACAAATCTGCTTACTTCTTCGGCATTTTATGATGGCGTTCCATCATCTCGGCATGGTGCGCCTTCATCAACTGTAATTGTTGTGCTTTAAGTTGTTCTTTTTTAGAGGCATCTTTTTCCGTCAATATTTGATTGGAAAGGTCATGCATTTTCAGCATGTGCTCCTGCATGGAACGCAGGTGCTTATCCTTTTCTTCGTCAGACATTCCTGCCATCATGCCGCCCATGCCGTGGTGCATCCCCATTCCCATACCTTCCATAGGCATAGCATCAGTTTTTTTGGCATCCTCTGCATTTCCAGTAGCGGTTATAGCCGCTAATAAACACATTGCTGCAATTGATTGGTAACTATTTTTCATAGAAATCTCCTCGGTTAAATTGAAAAGGCAATGAACAAAGCATTGTGTGCGTGGGAGTCTGCCAGTGAGCAAAAGTTCATTGTTTGTTTTTTATTATTAGTTAGTGCAGTCAATTACTTAACCCACAAGTGCTACGATAACAGGTTTAATTACGGGATTATTTGATTCATATCAAAACCATTGAAGTTGATGCTGCAATAATGGACTTGTCGTTATTGACATCCTCCTTGGGCTGGTTCTTTTGTGCATTCAGGGTCAGCCATTTTTTCATTGAATAGGGCAGAGGACGCATGGCATGACGAATCTTTAGGGGAGTTCTTATGTCTATTTCAAGATTTCATTCGCGCCGTCATTTCCTAAAACAATCCAGTATTGGGTTGCTGGCTTTTGCCAGTTTGCCGCAGTGGTTAACCGCCGCAGAAACGATGCATGGTATGCCTATGGTGCAACCAAGAAAAGCATCCGTTAACTTTAAACCCGACGTGGAACTTGAGCTTTATTGCCAAAATGCCGAAGCCCAAATTTTGGTAGGCCGCAAAACCCGTGTACAGCAATATACGGCAAAACTGTTGCATGGCCCTGAGCATACCGTGACCGAAATTCCCGGCTCTTATTTAGGCCCTATCATACGATTGCAGAAAGGCCAGAAAGTCCGTATCAACCTCCATAATCGATTAGACGAAGACACTATCACCCATTGGCATGGCTTGCATGTCCCCGCCGAGGTCGATGGACATCCCATGTATGCCATTGGGTCAGGCCAAACATTTGTGTATGAATTCGAAGTGGCCAACCGGGCCTGTATGGCGATTTACCATCCCCATCCCCATGAAGCGACAGCAAAGCAGGTTTATCAAGGCCTTGCCGGTGCCATCATCGTCAATGATGAGATTGAGGCGGCTTTAGGGTTGCCCACTGGCGAGTTTGAAATTCCGATTGTCATCCAAGACCGCCTTTTCGATGGGCAAAACCAGCTAATTTATGCGCCCAATATGCACAGCAACATGTTTGGCTTTTATGGCAACCGGATTTTGGTCAATGGCCATCCCGAATTGCAACTGGATGTGGCGACCCGCGCCTATCGGTTACGTTTCCTCAATGGATCCACTGCCCGTATTTATAAGTTGGCATGGGATGACGGCACGCCAATGACCGTATTGGGCGTCGATGGTGGGCTGCTTGAACAACCGGAACACAAGCCTTATGTAATGCTTGTGCCTGGAGAGCGTTTGGATGTGTGGGCAGATTTCAGTAACCGCACTTTAGGGTCCGAACTGGTCATGCGGAGTTTACCTTTTTCCGGCGTTTTGCCGCACATGGGCATGGGTATGATGGGGCACCATGGGTTTGGTTTGCCTGTGGGTAGCGACTATGCCATTTTTACCGCACGTATCACCAAGAAAGTCAGTGATAGCCCCAAATTGCCGATACAATTAGCCAAAATCAGCCGATACGGGATTGACGAAACCCATAATCCTAATAAAGCGGTGCCGATTACTATTTCAGAAGGCCACATGGCCATGCTGCTGAATGGCCGACCTTACGCATACAAGGATATTCAGGATAGGGAGCGGATTCCTCTAAACACCATACAACTCATGGAGATTTCCCATGAGCAGGGCAGCGGACATGGCATGATGGGTATGGGTGGAATGGGCGAAGGCGGCGGTATGGGGATGGGTCGCATGGGAATGGGAGGTATGCAACACGGCGGCATGGGTGGAGGAATGGGCATGGGCGGGATGATGGCGATGGCGCATCCTATCCATTTGCATGGGCAGTCGTTCCAGATTGTCAGCCGTAGTATTGATTCTTCACGTGAAAGTGATTATGCAACGGTCAACCAAGGCTTTATCAATAGCGGCCTGAAAGATACCGTCCTCGTTATGCCGGGTGAGACGGTACGTATCATCAAACCATTCCAAGATTTTAAAGGGTTATTTATGTTCCATTGCCATAACCTTGAACACGAAGACATGGGCATGATGCGGGAGTTTTTGGTGGAATGATTTCGTAATAAATTCAAGTCGATCATATAGGGTTGTGGATGGATATTATGAAAGTTGATAAGGTGTTAGTCTTGGTTATATTCGCTTGCTCATTGGTCGCCTGTTCAAGCAAAACGGTGTTAAAAACGCCGGAAACAAGCTTGAGATCTATTGGTGAAACCGTTCGAGTGAATATCACAGGCCAAAATATCGCGAAAAGCGCCTTAGACCAGCTAACGCGAGAAATTAAAGGCCAGCTTATTATTGCGGGATTTGATCTCCCAGAGGAAGCAAACCCAAAAACATTAAACCTCGATGTTAATGTAACTGAATTTGATCCAGGCAATGCCGCCCTTCGATTAACTGTCGGTTTCGGGGCTGGAAGGGGTTCCCTTCTTTATCTTGCTGAATACAAAAATCAGGGAGGGAAAATTTTGGCCAGTATGAACGGAGAGGAAAGGTTTACCGGTTTAGAGCCGGGTTTCAATCAAAACTACGGTGCTTTTGCGACTTTGGGCGGAGAAGAAACTGCTACGACAGTGCTTATCAAAGAGGCAGCCAAACATATTATTGAACTGGCATTAAATCCAAAACAGAAATGAAATAATACTCTTGTTACGAAGAAATAAACTTAAGGGACAATATAAGCCAAAATTCATTGGGAACGGAAAGGTCAGTTGTTCGTGGACAACAAATTTTCACGTTCACATCAATGGGAATTTGATGGGCCTACGATTCCGGCCTCGTCTGCTCCATCTGTACTTCCGGCATCATTGTCATCTCTGGAGGCGATCGATCCAGAAGAAGCGCTGGTGGTCGCAACTTCAAGTTGCCATAAGTTGTTTTTCCTTTACATCGCAGCAAGGCGCGGTTTTGTTGTGGACAACTACAGTGACCAGGCATTTGGCGTAATGGGCAAGAATCCTGAAGGCAAGACATATATGTCCAAAATTGCACTTCGCCCTCGCATCGAATTCTCCGGTAGTAAACAGCCCGATGCCCATGAAATCGAAGAAATCCACCATGACGCACACGGGCAATGCTTTGTCGGCAATTCCCTTAAAACTGAAATTGTGATTGAGGTCGCCTAACGGCCTAAACGCTGTTCGGTTTCAAGAATGTTTTGTGTTGTTTGCAACACGGTATCAGGATTAAGGCTGATCGAATCAATCCCTATTTCAACCAAAAATTCGGCCATTTCAGGATAATCCGATGGCGCTTGACCGCACAAGCCGATGTGCTTGTGATTACGTTGTGCCCCTTTGACCGCTAGACGGATCATTTCCTTTACGCCAGGGTCGCGTTCGTCAAAATCTGCGGCGAGGATGGCGGAATCCCGGTCTACACCCAGGGTAAGCTGGGTTAGGTCATTGGAGCCGATGGAAAAGCCGTCAAAACACTGCGAGAAACCATCAATCTGGATGATGTTATTGGGGATTTCACACATGACATAGATTTCAAGCCCGTTATCGCCCCGTTTCAGGCCATGCGTAGCCATAACTTCCAATACTCGTTCGGCTTCTTGGACACGGCGGCAGAAAGGGATCATCAATATGACATTCGTCAATCCCATCTGGTCACGAACCCGCTTCATCGCCGTACATTCCAAAGCGAAACCTTCGGCATAGGCAGGATGGATATAACGGGAAGCGCCCCGGAATCCTATCATCGGGTTGGCTTCTTCAAACTCGAAATCTTTGCCGCCCAGCAGTGCGGCATATTCATTGGTCTTGAAATCCGATAACCTGACGATAACGGGCTTGGGATAAAATGCGGCGGCAATGGTTGCCACCGCTTCGGACAGCCGTTCAACAAAAAAATCTTCCGGCTTTTCATAACTGCGGGTAAGCCGTTTGAGTTGCTCAAGTACGGCCTTGTCCTGCACCCGTTCTGGATGGATCAACGCCAAAGGATGGGCTTTGATGTATTCGGTGATGATGAATTCCATCCGCGCCAAGCCTACGCCATCGTTCGGCAAAAATGAATGTTTAAACGCCAGTTCCGGGTTGCCGATATTCAACATGATCTTGGTAAGAGGCCTAAGTAAACCGGACAAGTCGGTGGTATTGACCTCAAAGTCAAGAATGCCTGGATAGACCTTGCCCACGTCGCCTTCCGCACACGAAACGGTCACGGACGAGTTGTTTTTAATGGCAAGCGTGGCATTTTCGCAGCCGATAACGGCGGGTACGCCCAGTTCCCGCGAGATAATTGCCGCATGGCAGGTGCGACCGCCCCGGTTGGTTACGATGGCGGAGGCGATTTTCATCACCGGCTCCCAATCGGGCGTGGTGATGTCGGCAACCAACACATCACCGGGTTTGAATTCACTCAACTGGGCCAGATGCTCGATGATACGGGCATTCCCCGTAGCAATCTTGCTGCCGATGGCATGACCGATGGCTATCGCTTCAGCCTTATCTTTCAAGACATAACTTTCCATCATTAAGCTGTTACGCTGCGATACCACCGTTTCAGGCCGAGCCTGGACGATGTATAACAGGCCGTCAACCCCATCTTTCGCCCATTCCATGTCCATCGGCTTAGCTTGTCCCGCTTTGCTGCTGTAATGCTTTTCGATTTTGATGGCATAATCGGCAAGCGTCAAAACATCCTGGTCATTGATGCAAAAGTGGTTGCGTTCTTCTTCTGAGGTGACGATATTACGGGTAGGCTCGCGGGTACGGCCTTCGTTGTAAACCATCTTGATTTTCTTAGCGCCCAGAGTCCGCTTCAGGACGGCGCGGAAGCCTTTCTCAAAAGTCGGCTTATGGACGTAAAATTCATCGGGGTCGACTGCGCCTTGCACCACATTTTCACCCAGTCCGTAAGCGCCAGTGATAAACACCACGTCATTGAAGCCCGATTCTGTATCCAGGGAAAACATGACACCGCTGGCGCTCAAGTCAGAACGCACCATTTTCATGATGCCGATGGAAAGGCCGAGCTTGAAGTGGTCAAAACCCTGGTCGACGCGGTAATGGATGGCGCGGTCGGTGAAAAGGCTGGCAAAACAGCGTTTGCAGGCTTCCAGTAACGGTTTTTCACCACGGATATTCAGGAAGGTATCCTGTTGCCCTGCAAAGCTGGCTGTCGGTAAGTCTTCAGCAGTGGCGGAGCTGCGGACGGCTAGGCTTAATTCGTCGCCATACTGGTCTTGAAGCTGGCGATAGGCCGCAAGTATTTGTTGTTCAAGCAAGTTTGGCAAGGGAGCGGCATAAATGATTTCTCTGGCTGTTCTTGCCCGCCTTGCCAGGTCGGCCATATCATCAGGATCAAGATCGTCAAGTGCCTCATGCAGCCCGTCCCAGGCATTCGCTTGATCGAGCATGTAGTGATAGCCTTCAGCAGTCACCGCAAAACCATTGGGAATATTGATGCCTTGCGGTATTAACTCGCGGACCATTTCGCCCAATGAGGCATTTTTGCCGCCCACCAAGGGAATATCGTCGATAGTCAACTCGTTAAACCAGCGGATGTAGTTTTTTTTCTGGGGCATGCTGTTCTCCTATTGCTCTGGTAGTGCAAACCCATAGACAATGATTAAGCCATGAAATTTCACGAATTGCTTGTCGTGAGATTATTGCAAAATCGATCCGTCAGTTACCAACCATCAACTGCTCGATAGGGGTATACAGCGCAATGACATCTAAACGATACGAATGATCGTTATCTAGGGCTCGCATAATAATTAGCTAACGCCTTAATTTCCGCCTCGCTCAACTGCCTTGCAATCAGCCGCATACGACTGTAAATGTCGTTATGGCGCTCGCCGTTCTTATACTGGACCAGCGTCCTCTCAAAATAATCCGCCTGTTGCCCTGCGAGGCTCGGAATATCAATCTTTTCGCCTTGTCCGTTTGCGCCGTGGCAAACAAAACAAGGCGGAAGGATGCGTTTGCCGTCACCTGCCTCCACCAACGTTTCGGCGTTGGCAATATCCTGACTTTTACCTGAAGATTTTGGCAACGCTAAGGACGCATACCAAACCGCCAAATCAGCTGCATCCTGTTCCGATAAGCCTTTGGCGATAGCTGTCATGGTACCGTTGCTGCGGTCATCGTTAGAATAATCGCGCAGTTGCTTAAACATATAATTGGCATTCTGGCCGGCCAGCGCGGGGATGGCAGGGATTTTCCCGTCGTCCTGGGTTTCGGCGGGCATTCCTTCCCCCCGTAAGCCATGGCAGGCTTTGCAGGATTCCGCCAACGCGTGTCCTTTTCCTGGGTCGCCCTGTTTTACCAAGTTCAAGGTTTCGGACGTCCAGGCAATCTGTGATCCAGAATTCTGCGATTCAGGGTTGGCGGCATTGACCATAATGGGAGCAACAATCGCCAGTATCAATACAATAATTCGTGCCATCATCAATATCCCCACGCTGGCGAACCAAAGGTATCCATAAAGAAAAACTGCAAGATAGGCACACCAAAACTGATTGCCATCAACACGGCAATGACCCGATTCCAGAGCTTAAAGTCATTGAGATAGTCGGGTACAGTCTTGACTGGATGTATGGGTTCGGCATATTCGATTTGCTGGGTAAATTCTTCAGGTGCTGCGTTTAACTGTGTCTTGACTAAGTTGTAGATGAACAAGCAAGCTGAGCCCAATAAAATTAACCCACCGAATATCATGGCAAGTTCATAAGGTTTCCAAGCCAAGGTCAACAAGGTGTTATAAACCACGGAAGATATACGGCGCGGTTGACCGAGCAAACCCAGGACATGCCAAGGTGTGGTCAAAATGCTCATGCCGATAAACCATGTCCATAATTGGATTAACGCCATTGAATTTGAAAATAAAGGTTTACGCAGTAGCAAAGGCCATAAGTAATAAGCTATTGCAAAATACATAATGACGGTCGTGCCGGCAAAAATAAGGTGAAAATGGCCAGGGACCCAGGCGGTGTTATGGATCATCGCATTCATGGCATAACTGGCATTGATAACCCCGCCAAAACCGCCCAAGATAAGCATCAGCAATGACAGGATGACTGCCAGCACCATCGAGTTAGTCCAAGGCAGGCTGCCAATCCAGCCAAACAGGCCTTTGCCGCCACGCAATCTCCCTGCGATTTCTAAGGAAGCGATAACGGTAAAGCCCGTCACTAATGTGGGAAGCGAAACCACAAAGGTGCCGATGCCGTGCAACAGTTTCCAGCCGCTGGCCTGTTCTGGGTCCATGTAAAGATGGTGGAAACCGATGGGCAGGCCGAATACGGCCAATACAATAAATGCCGCCCTCGCCACTTCATCGCTAAACAGGAATCCGCCCGCTTGTTTAGGGACAAAGACATAAAAGGCAATGTAAGCAGGGATCAGCCAAAAATAGACGATGGGGTGCAACGTCCAGGCGAACAGCGTTCTTGCCAAGCCGGGATCAACGGTATCGATCCATCCCAAGGCCAGGGGAATCGCTTGAAACAGCACTTCCAAGGCTACGCCCACGCTAGTCCACAGCCATAACAAGGCATTGGCGGTGGTGGCGAACATGGCCAAGGGGACAGGTTGTTTAGGATGGGCTTTTTTCCATTGGCTGAACATCACCAGCATAATGCCGCACCAGATCCACGAACCAACGACCAGTAATACTGCGCCAAAATAGAAAGCGACATGCGCTTGGATCGGCAAATAAAAGGTGTACAGGACGGAGGCCTTACCTGTCAGCAGCGGGATAGCTGCCATTACTGTGCCCAACAAGGAAATCCAGAAGCCGCACCAAGCCAATTTGGGATTCCACACTGGCATTTTCAGGCTAGTCGTTGCGGTATAATAACCAAAGCCCATGATAAAGAAAGTGGTCAGCACAAAACCCATCAACACCCCGTGAGTGCTGACTGACGCGAAATACACGGTGGGCGAATCCAGTGCGGAAATGAGGCCACTGCGCTCCAACACTTGATATTCGCCCATGAAACAGGCCAAGATAAACGCGCTAAAGGCCACCCAGAAATGGCTTATTGTCAGCTTTCGTTCTATCGCATCATCCATTGTTGGCATCCTTGTTGGCTATTATGTTTGCGGGTGCTTTCCAATCTTCTTTGGCGATCACGCTTATGTTGCTCCACATGTGGTTATGCCCTAAGCCGCAATATTCATTGCATAACACGGGGTATTCGCCGGGCTTGGGGAAAGACGTTGTTATCTCGGCCACATAGCCAGGGACTATCATCGTACTCATGTTGGTCATGGGGATATGCACCCCATGCAGCACATCCATACTTACCCAACGAAACGTTAGTTTAGTTTCAGCGGGAACCGAGATATGTTTGGGGAAAAAAGAATAACGGCCAGCCACCATCCTGACCACAATCGCACCTTTGTCGTCCAATTGTACGCCCAGGTTGCTTTCCGCAAACTCCTTGCTCAAATGCAACCGAGCTGAATCAATGGTTTCAACTTTACTGGGAGGATTAATACCATGAAAGAATGCATCGATTGCGATAATTCCAACTAGCAGCGCAATAATCAGCAGCGCGATTTTGATCCATTTCTGCTCCAAAGGATCAACATGTACCGTGCGGAACTGGGCACAGAAATCCTGGAGAAAATCCACGAATTGGCCGATCAGGTCATGGCATTTCTGGAGAATAGCATTTATTTGCATAAAAATGCCTTAATTGATAATGCCGCGTGGGATAAACACCCCATAATAAAGAAACAACCAAGCAATGACCATGCTACCAATAACAGCAGCCAGTAAAGCAAATGTTCCAACCGGTGTGCTTGCAAGAATACGTTGACGTTCTTCCTCATCCATTTGACTGATTGCCTCGTTGAATTTTAGAAATAAGACTGCATATAAATATAGTTAAAAATTCTTGAAACAGTTAACTGTTATATGCAGTTTGTGAACTTAAAAAAGGGTCACAGTTTAACGTATAGGGCTGGGCAGTGATTTGATTTGGATCAAACTGTTTGTCCATGAAAGATTCCAATTTCCAATAGTTAAAATATTGCAGGCTTCATTCCTTGGTGTATTCGGAATGCTGTCAGTAGAGCTATGTTGCGGCGTAGCGTGAGCAGGTGGGTGAGGTGAAAGATCATGAAGTTCATGCATTAATTCGCTTTACCCAACTATTCCGGAGGAAGAGGGCTTTCCCTTAACTAAACGGTATAGGGTTGGATCGAATGCTTACCGCCACCACTCAGCCACCAGTTTTTGACATTCGCTTTTCCATTGGCATCCGTCTTGCTGGTGACAGAATTCACCGGGATTTGTCCCGAAGCATGGACGGTGGCGGCTGACGGCTTGGATCGAGTGAATGAGTTCCAACTTAGAATCAATCCTTTCCGGTCTGGGTACGCCAATTGCTTTTGCCAGTTGCCGCAAACCTGTTAAGGTCATCCAGTCGTCTTCCCTGGATACCGATAAAAACAGTTCAACCAGCATTTCTATGTAGTCTTGTTCGGCCTCCAGCCAATCAGTCGCTGCATGGCCGGGTGCAAATCCTCTCGCCTCAGCTTTATAATAAGCGGCATCAGAAATCCACTGTTGCCTGGAAACGTGGTCGATTTGTTGTTTTAAAGTTTTGGGCAGGGAAGGCCTAAGTTTTTGGCGTGGGCCGTTTTTTGAAGAATAATTATTTTTGTCCACAAAGGTGGGATTTGGGCTGAAAAAGACGTCCGGTTTGCTTGATTCTGAATCAGGTTTCATAAGTTTGTCTCTTCACAAGTACTTCTTAGAAAAACGCCCTAATCAAGCCCTTCGTCTAGTTAAGGATAAACGGCTTGATTCTGTTCATGGATTAGGCTGATGCGTTATACGATTCAACGATACGCCTCATGCAATACTATGTTGCAAGAATTCTCGTCAAAATATCGATAAATAGAATGAATAAAAGTTCAAATAGATTTTTGGCGTGCTACACCCTGATTAGATCGATGGAAGTAGTCTAGAAATGTGTTAAGGGCAAATAGAAATGTCGCTCAACTTATTGGATTAGCGTGCAATAAAAGACAATAGAATTATCTGCCAGATTGATTTTTATATAATTGCTAAGCGATATCCCATAATCAGCGTATAATTTTTCGGATTGTTTTTCTCTTTTATAATGCAACAAAGAGTAAGGTTGCTGGTAATTTGAGCCCCGTTTTTTCTGGTTAAAGAAAAATTAAAACGCTCAAAAAATCCATGTTTGATAATCCGATATAACCACTGGAACAGTAAGATGGAGTCCGTTTTCCACAAAGTAGATTGCCTACATTGCAGACTTAGCGCCCTTTGCCTTCCCTACGGCTTAAGGCCGGACGAAATTTCTCGACTCGAGAACATTGTCCAGCGTAAACGACCCATAAAAGCCGATGATTACTTGTATCGTCAAGAGGATCAGTGCCTAAGCCTATTTGCAGTTAAATCGGGTTCATTCCGTAGTTTTATTTCCAATGCGGATGGCAACGAACAGACCGTCGGTTTCTATTTGCCTGGGGAACTGATGGGCTTGGATTCCTTTAAAAATGGCCGTTTTCATTGTTCTGTCGTCGCACTGGAGACATCAACGGTTTGCGAATTGCCATTGTCGCGTCTAAACGAATTAAGCAATAAGATACCCAACCTACAAGCCCAACTATTGCGCATAGTCGGTACGCAAATCGTCTCAGACCATGACAAGATAGTGCTGCTAGGCAACCGTTCGGCAACCGAAAAAATGGCAACTTTCTTGCTGATGCTATCCCAGCGTTACAGCGCCTTGGGTTTTTCAAGCACCGAATTCAACCTGACCATGCACCGCCACGATATCGCCAATTTTTTGGGATTGACCATAGAAACCGTCAGCCGACAATTGAGTGTCCTAAGCAAAAAAGGTGTCATCACGGTCAAACAACGTGGCGTACAAATCAATAACCTGGACTCACTTAAAACGATTGTTGAACCGTGCTTGCCTAATAGTTTTAAATTCGTCAGTTAAGCTTTCATTATGCCCGCAAGCTTTCCTGGCTTAGTCGCAACACCCGCGTTAGAATCCCTTAACGAAACGAGAGGCATCAAGCTCCGCCACCCGGGTGGCGGCGTAATCACCCTGAACAAACTCAACGGTAACGGCTTGATGACTCCTTTGCCCAGTGTAAATACCCTGGTGTTATTTTGTTATGGCATCGGATGCTTTATTGCCTTGCATTTTACCTTCATCTTGGTCAATGCATCCAGCCAGGGTGACGACTGCGGCAACGAGTATTAATAATTTACAAATGATTTTCATAGTGTCTCTCGGTTATAGATTGTTGTTACTGTCCCTAAATCGATTTTTTTCCGATAATAAGGATGGCTTAATGCCGACCTAATTGATCGGGCGTTGTCATTGTTATGCAATTTGCTAGATTAGGAATTGATTTAGATCAAAGAATCATTGGAATGAGTCGTTTTGGGAGGTTTTATGGTGACGCGGCTATATTGTGGCAAGGATTTAGGTGCAAATGTGGGCAAAGAGATGTCTAAGGTTTAGCTTATGACAGACTTCCTAAGTAGCCCTCCCTTTAAGTATGCCGTCCCAGTCGCCTTGTTGGGTTGCTTGTTTTGGCTGGGTTTTGCCGTGCTGCGTAATTTTTTTCTCATTATTATTTGGGCGCTCATTATTGCTTATATTATGTGGCCCGCTTATCGATGGCTTAAGGCGCAATTGCATAACCGGGCAACGTTAAGCGCTGCTGTCATGACTGGTTTTATTTCTGCATTAATTGTATTGACGGTGTTTTGGTTAGTGAATTTATTACAAGGCGAGGTTGAATCCGTTTATCGCAGCCTGTTGACGATCTTCACCCATCCGCCTAAGAACATACCCGACAATATCAGCCAAATTCCTTGGCTAGGAAACTATCTGCAGCAATATCTTGACCAGCTAAATGCTGATGAAGCAGGGGTGAGGGGGCAATTGTTAGATTGGGCAAAGCAATGGCTAGGTGAACTGATCAGGTTTTTGCGTGGGATTGGACGCAACATCATCAATGTTGGATTCGTTTTGGTGACGTTGTTTTTTTGTTTTCGCGACGGGCAGCAGGCTGGATTACAACTACGACGTGGTTTTGGCTATTTTTTAGGCCAATACCAGGCTATTTATCTACAAGCAGCGGGCAATACAACTCGCGCGGTAGTTTATGGCCTAGTGCTTGCTGCTTTGGGACAGGGCTTAATCGCAGGGATTGGTTATTCGGTTGCAGGGGCCAATGCACCTGTTTTATTGGGCGCAATGACCGCGCTATTGGCAATGATGCCAATGGGCGCTGTGTTAGTGTGGTTGCCTGTAAGCATTGCGATAATGCTGTTAGGTGAATTTTGGCATGGCATTGGATTATTGCTTTGGGGCATTTTTGCCATCAGCACCATCGATAACGTGATCCGTCCTTTGGTGATAAGTGGCGCGGGAGATATCCCCTTTCTGGTTGGGGTATTTGGTGTTTTTGGGGGTCTTTCCGCCTTTGGTGTTGTCGGCTTGTTTTTGGGGCCGATCATTCTGTCGCTCGTGCTGTCAGTGTGGCAGGTGTGGATAAGCCAACTTACGACCCCTGAGAATCCACCTTAAACGAATAGTTCTTCTATTGACTTAAGGCATTCAAAAACATTCGTTGCCCGCTACCTTAAACCCGTTATTCAAATTGAACCATCACTGATCGGCTTACCCGCCATGAGGGCAGTCCAACCTATTGCTATCCTTGTGGCAAGAATGGCAAGCGTTGGAAACAAGATATATAAACCAATGCCGAAGCTGAAAGTCAACCCTGACAAGGCAAATCCGGCTAAGGTCAACCAAAAAGTTTTAACTTGCCAATTAAAGTGCGATTCAAGCCAAGTCCCGACAACATCGTTACGATGTTTAAAATTCATGGCCACACCAACCAATAAGGGAATTCCTGCCAAAAAAAATGTCAAGATTTGGCAAAGGTAAACCGTCGTGGTTATTTTCTTAAGCCTCTCTAATTCGTCGCTATTTTTGCCCAATACTTCGCCCATAACTCGTCACCTGATTAAAATTGTAAAAAAATACTCCTATTTTATGAGGGCTTACATCGTATCTTATTGGCATCTAACCAAGCCTTTCAGCCCCGCTGTCACCCTGATTTCAGGAATAAGCTGCGATTGTATGCTACCCTCAAGAGAAACGGCATTTTTGACTTGAATCAATAAACTTATTATTTAAGTGCGATTTTGCATGTTTCCTGCTTAAATTTGCGGTAATAAGGGAATATTCTCATTCGATTTAGCGACTTATCTGGAATTAACAGGCCTGGAGGATGATAATTTTAATAATGTTGTTTTATGATATACGCCGTTGCCCAATACTAATTTATATAGCCAACTGGTTAAATGAGTTATTGCATTTATGGTTCATGATAAGCCTGAGGAAACGGTTACAGGCCAACTTTTAGAACAGGCCAAGCAAAAAAAACGCGGGTACAGCGATTTTTTTGCCTGGCCGGTAGACCGGCAACTTGAGGAATGGGCAGTCGTGGATTCTTTGAAAGAATCGCTGGAAAAAGCCAATGCGGGTTTTTTCAATTCCCTCGTAGCACGAGGCCGAGGCAATGACCCGCCCGATTGCGAAGCGGTATTATATGAAGGCGGCAAATTAGGCATTGAAGTGACGGAATTGGTCGACCCTGCCGCCATTATGGCGCATAAGAACGGCAATACCGACCATTTGGCCGAATGGAGCGAGAAAAAACTGATTAACTCAATCACGCGTCGGCTTCAGGTGAAGGATGTCTCCAAAAACATCAAGGGTGGGCCTTATGACCAGTACCTGCTGGTCATCCATACGGACGAACCCCTCCTAAGTTTTGATTACGTTGACCCGTTGTTATCGGTGCATACGTTCAAGCCCTACTCCCTAATCAATCGGGCATTCTTGTTGATGTCCTATGACACGAAATACCAATGTTGTCCTTATATTGAATTAAATATCAAAACCGACGGCTAGGCGTTGTCAGTTTTCATAGGTGAGAGTTATTTATTTTAGGTAGAATGTAAGGACACATATTTGCATCAATTATTCGCCATCAATGAATTCCGACCCGTATTTTGTCAATAAACGGTTTTTTCAAGAGCGGTTTAACCGTTTTTTGCCGAATGCGCAGGTGTTTTCGCTTGCCGTCATTGTGCTGGTCAGTTTTGTCCTGATCTATTCATTGTCAGAATTATTAAAGCCTGTCTACGTGGCAATTGTCCTGGCTTATTTTTTGCAAGGGATGGTTGTTAAGGTTGAGTCTGTAGGTGTCCCGAGATTGGTGGCTGTCGGTTTGGTGTTTTCCTGTTTTATGGCGGGTTTTACTTACCTGTTGTTTTATTTGATGCCGTTGATTACGCAGCAGGCGGTGGAGCTGATCCAAAATATTCCGGCTTTTGTCAGCAGGGTGCAGACACAGATTATGCGCTTGCCGGAAATGTACCCGCAATTTATTAATGAAAGCAAAATCCAGGAAATCATGTTTACTGTCCAAAAGGAAATGCTGGTTTACGGACAAAATGTACTGTCAGTTTCTGCAGCCTCAGTCCTGGGTTTGGTGAGTGCGATGGTGTACTTGTTCCTGGTGCCGATGATGGTATTTTTCTTTTTAAAAGACAAAAACCTCCTGGTTGGGTGGATAGTGCAATTTTTGCCCAAAGACAGGCATCTGAGCGTCAGGGTGTGGGAAGAGGTGGAAATGCAGATAGGTAATTACGTCCGCGGCAAATTCACCGAAGTCCTAATCCTGTGGGTTGTCAGTTACGGGACTTACGAAGCGATGGGGTTGAATTATTCTATTTTGCTGTCTGTGTTGATGGGGCTGTCTGTGATTATCCCCTATATCGGTGCGACGTTAGTAACCTTTCCTGTGGTGTTGGTGGCATATTTCCAGTGGGGATTGACCGACGATCATTTTATGTATGTGGTTATTGCCTATTCGATAATCCAAGCCTTGGACGGGGTTGTCCTGGTCCCGGTCTTATTTTCTGAGGCCGTCAATTTACATGCAATCGCTATTATTCTTGCTATCTTGTTTTTCGGGGGGCTGTGGGGGTTTTGGGGTGTATTTTTGGCGATTCCTCTCGCTACAGTTGTCAAAGCCGTGTTAACGGCCTGGCCTCATCAGATTGAAGGCAATGAGGCTGGATAGCACGAAGTTGCCCGTAATAGTTGAAAGCTTAGTCTCATCAAGTTTCGGGTGTCAGAGGCATGAAATGCCTGCACACCCTTTGTTAGAAGCGTTGAAAATAGCCCCAAAAAAAGCGCAGCTAGGCCAGGATAATACCGTAACATGATTTATCTCGATCATAACGCCACCACCCCAATTGATGAACGTGTTCTTGAAACCATGTTGCCGTTTTTACAGGTATTTTATGGTAATCCTTCCAGCTTATATCGGCACGGTAGGTTAGTCAGGAGCGCTATCGATTCGGCGCGGGAACAAGTTGCCGCTTTGGTGGGAGTGCAACCTACCCAAGTTATTTTTACGAGTGGGGGCACGGAGGCTAATAACCTTGCGTTGACGGCGATAAAATGGGGTTCCAGCTTGGCGATCTCAGCGGTTGAACACCCTTCCATAAGCGAACCTGCTGAAAACTGGGCTAAGCTTGGTTGCGATGTGAAGTTGATTGGCGTTGATCATAACGGCCTTGTTACCCAAGATGCGATCACTGATACCATTCGACACGGCCCGACCCTGGTTTCGATCATGTTGGCAAATAACGAGACGGGGGTTATCCAGGATGTTGCCAGTTTTACCCAACAGCTAAGGGCTAAGGGTATTGTCGTGCTGACCGATGCTGTACAGGCTGTCGGCAAAATTCCAGTCAACTATAACCATCTGGGGGTGAACATGATGACGCTATCCAGCCATAAAATTTATGGACCTAAGGGTTGTGGAGCGTTAATTTTTGATAAGGCAACTCACATAAAGCCGCTGCTTTGGGGCGGTGGGCAAGAGCAAGGATACCGGGCTGGAACAGAAAATGCACCTGCTATCATAGGCTTCGGTAAAGCGGCGGAACTTGCGGCCCTAGAACTTGCCCAACGTGCGGAGCGTTTGTTAAAGCTGAGAAAGTTTTTGGAAGATCGGCTAATGGCTATTCCAGGCATTACCATCTTTGCAAAAGACACAGAAAGGTTGCCGAATACAGTACAATTTGGCATCGAAGGAATGGATGGCGAAATGCTGCTCATGAAGCTCGACCAGAAAGGCATCGCGGTATCCAGCGGCTCAGCCTGCGCCAGTGGCGGCGGCAAGCCGAGTCCTGTGTTGGCAGCGATGGGGGTGTCGTCAGGGCTTGCTAAAAGTGCAATCCGCATCAGCTTGGGAAAAGGCAATACCGAAACGGAAATTATAGAATTTACTGATTTATTACAAACCCTGGTGATCCCAGGCTAGAGGTGTTTATGGCAGTATCGTTAACAGAGAGCGCAGCGCGTCAGATTAAAAAACAATTGGAAAAACGCGGCAAGGGTGTTGGTTTAAAACTGGGGGTCAGGAAGTCCGGTTGTTCCGGTTATGCGTACACGCTGGATTATTCTGATGCAGTGGCAGCCGATGACGCTGTGTTTGAAGATTTTGGGGTTAAAGTTATCGTGCAACAACATGACCTGCCAATTATTGATGGCATACAACTCGATTACCGCAGGGAAGGCATTAACGAAGCCTTTCAATTTAATAACCCCAATGTTACAGGCTCTTGTGGTTGCGGGGAGAGTTTTTCTGTCGAAAAATAACGAGAAGAAAAAGGCCCGGCTTGCCGAAACGGCCAAGTCGCAAGACGGGCGAATTTTTTGGGTTATAACTAAATCGGTGAATCAAATTTGAACGCTTTATCCAGCTATGCCAGTAACGGCAGTTCTACGCACCAAGCCGGCCAAAGCAAGTAAAGCTGAACCGAACAACCAGGCTGCTGCCGGAATTGGGACTGCCGCTGGAGTTGGTGTTGCTATCGGAGTGCCTTGTTCCACTAAGGGTAGGACATAAGCCGTATTGATAGTGTAATCAATTTCAAGCTTCGCATTTCTGAGCCAAAAATCGCCACCTCGCGAAGATTTAAGCAGTGCTTTAAATATGCCGTTTGTATCGTGCCGTAAGAATGATGTGACATTGAGCACGTCATACCATTTGTAACCATTGACCACTTTTGATGCCCAGTTGCCTTTATGGCCTTCAATATTTTTGATACGTGCGAATTCCCTTGGATCTTTACCGTTACTACGGCCATCCCTACATTTCCACCCCTTACAAAACCCACCATTATAGTCATCTACAGCTTTAACCCATAAATGGGCGGAATTGATTGTCCAATTGCTTCCAAGATTGTAATTAATTGAAATTTTTCTACCGTGTCCTTTCCCGATATTACTTATAAATTTTGGCTTATTATTGGCAAAGCCGCTTGAGCCATATTGATAAAAATCTATAAGTGAAGCCGAACTGACTGATGAAAATAGCGCCAATAGCATTGCCGAGAGAAAATAGAATTGCTTTTTCATAAATACCCTTTAAACACCGCATAAAAAATATGCAACCCAGCCATCTTTGGCAGTTATACAAAAGACCTGAAGCTTTCCGGCCTTGCCTCTCAGCAAGTGTGGCTATCAATACCAATAATTAGGCACAGATGTACTTAAAGCACTGTCATTTAGCGCCCAATAC
>NZ_AYLO01000059.1 GCF_000496735.2 Methyloglobulus morosus KoM1 | reverse complement strand
CATCTTTGCCGCAATCGGTCGAACCACATTTTGGACAATTCATATTAGCCTTTACCCCTACAAATTGGGTAAGTGTAGCAAATGCTATACTAACTTAACAATACCAAAATTTTCATCGGCAATGTATTTGTCAATTTTAGTCGTCGCAAGAATGCGGTTTTGGGCATCAAGGAACAGCCTTACCAGGTAAGGGTTGCCCACTTCCAACTCGTGGTGCTGTTCGCCAAACGGAACCAGCAGGTCTTTCGGCAAACCCCAGTCCAGGAACGCCCCCACGCGGTTGACCGAAACCACCTTCAACCAGGCAACCTCATCGACCAAGGCTTTAGGGATCGCCGTGGTAGCCGCCAAATGACCGTCCATATCGACGTAAACGAAAACGTCCAACGTATCGCCGACCTGGCAGTTGGCTGGCGGTTTCTTGTCAACCAGCAGCACTTTCACTGACGTTGGGCTGGCAAGATAAATTTCCGAACCTACGCGGCTTGCGACTTTAAGGGTATTAATTTTGCCGATCTGTAGCATGGGTAAGATTAGTTGTACATTCAAAAGAAGGAAATGCGTGACTTGGAGAAGCATAGCGGAATCTACGCAAGTTCGATTCCGACTTCTATCAAACGGGTAGCGAATTGTTCCATGATTTTGGGGAGGTTTCGGTTCATTTAAAAGTAAGTGCGTACAACTCCCAACAGCCCTCTTGCGTGATTTTGCTGAAATCTTTGAGTATCATGATAAAGGAAGTTAACGTAAGTTATACGATATCAATAAACGGATAAAATATCTAAATAACTCAATCCAGCCTGCGCCAATAAAAAACTCATCAGCTTATCCTGAGAGGATGTCCGTGTTTCAATAACCATACTAAAGATAACGCCAACCATCTTCTTCTATCCTGGCTTCTGACAATCTAGCCGTGCTTGCCGCATACAAAGCTGATAACCCAGTTGGATAGCCCAGTATTTATAGGCTTGCTCAACATCGTCCCATTCATCACCGGAACCGTCCAAGGTTTTGCCCCCGGCGCGGGCATCGGCGGAGGCCATCAGCAATTCGCCTGTGCTTGAATCGACAATCTTGCCTTCGATGCTGGCTTTGCCGACAAAAGATTCTGTGCCGGTAACTAAATGCTTTAGTGCGGATAAGACGCGCGCCGAAGGGTAGACGGATGAAAATGTATCGAACAGGACGGACGATGTCTCTGCGTCGGTGATGGCAAACTGTACGCGTAGGGTATCAGTCCCTGGTTTGTTGACCAGTTTGAAGGTTTTTTTTAGGGCTTCCTGTATTCGGTAATCCAGCAACTCCATCAGCCGGTAGCCGTCTGCATGAGTCATTTCATTGAGCTCTGAACTGGGTGTTTTTTTGAGGATGACAGGGTCTAAAATAACTTTCTTATAGGCTGTCCAATTGATCCCTTTTTTCCAGTAAGTCAGTAAGGCATCATCATCTTGGCCTTCTTTCAATACCGTATAATCATCTAGGAAATCGGTGGTTACAACATGCCGCGCTTGGTATGTTCGCGCGCATCCCGCAATAAGCAGGACAATAGCAATAAAAACATAAGTTTTTATGAGGGGCTTCATGAAACTCAACCTACCTGTACACTGACTAATATCAGCCTGTAAGTCTAATCTATTTTTCGGGAAAATCCGTCTGAAAGCGGATTATTTATTCGGTAGGTTTGAACCCACCTTGAATAGTGGATCGATTATGTTCAAATGACGGATAAAGCAAGGCCTAGTTTAACTGGGCTATACAGCTAAACCAGGCCTCAAAATGCCTATTCCCTGGCGGATATTGGCGACTTATCCCTGACACGTCCTAGTAGCGCCAACCCACTCCATTTCCTAAGAACGAGCCTGCTGCCGCACCTAAACCGGCTGCTAGCGGGTTTCCATTACCCAGCTCATATCCAAATACCGTCCCTACTACGCCGCCCGCCAAGCCCTGGTGTGAACGGTTGTCGTAATAACCGCCGCCATTGTAGTATTGGGGTTGGGGCGGATAATATTGCGGCTGTTGTTGATACACAACAGGGGGTTGTTGATAATAGTTGTTTATTTGCTGCCTAGGGTGACCGTAACCGCCCCAACCCTGATGGCGATGTCCCCAGCCGTGATGTCCGTGACCACCCCAACCACCGTGATGCCCCCCATGATCGTCCGCAAATCCGGAAGACGAAAACAATAAGGCTACAATCGCTAGCTTAAAATAAATTAACTTTTTCATGGCATTATTCCTATTTAGTTATTTTCAAAGTTGTTAAAAATAAATGCTTTTGTTTTAACTTGGCGATCATTTTACTGAATTAACATGAATGGTTGCTTAACAACAAAACTAAATAAAAAATTATTTTTAACGCCTGCCAGAAATCCCATTACCAATCAATGAACCCGCTGCGGCACCAAGGCCCGTAGCCAACGGGTTACCATTTCCGACCTCATATCCTAAAACACCACCCACTACGCCACCTGCCAAACCTTGATGGGAACGTCCATCTTGATAGACGGGAGGAGGGGGTGGGCCGTAATACTGGCCGGGTGGATAATAATGCTCACCATGATGTCTGTGGTGATGCCCTCTATCCCTGCCATGCCCACCTGAGGCATTAGCTGCATCGGTAAAAAGCATGACTAACGCAATTACCTTTCCGATTAGAATTATTTTATTCATTTTACCTACCTGTAAGGGGTGATTGTTCAGCGGTTCCATAAGTCGGCAATAAGCATTATTGCTTGTTATTCGGGTTGAAATCATAAACGTAAGGTACTTAACAATCTCTTAAACTATCGACGATAAATCCAAATTTTTTTATTGCCCTGATTCTTTCGCTTTTTACAAGGTAAAATTGCCTTAAAATCAATCCAATAGTTTGGCAAACACAGCTACTGTATAATAGTGGTAATTTCTAATATTTCCTCTATTTTTAAATTTTCTAAAGCAACGATAAATACCGTGTTTTCCGTTTGAGCCATTAAATTAAAGTGACCTGCGGAACAATTTTCCGAACCAACCTGCCCGTATATTAATCTCGACAGACCAATCTAAATGCACAATTTTATCCCCGGACAACGCTGGATCAGCAGCAATGAATCTGAACTTGGCTTAGGCCTTATCCTTGAAGTCGAATTCAAGCGCGTGACCGTACTGTTTTTGGCAAGCAATGAAAAACGTATTTACGCTACTGATAATGCGCCATTAACCCGCGTCATTTTTGCTGTGGGTGACATTGTTGAATCCGTCGATGAAAACAAAATCACGGTCACCAAACTGATTGAAGAAAACGGCCTGATCACTTACGTGGGTAAAGACGAACTTGGAGTAGAAATCTATCTGGAAGAAATCGAACTGAACCACAACATCCAGTTCAATAAACCCCAGGATCGGTTGTTTACTGGGCAAATTGACCCTAACGCCTGGTTTTTATTGCGCTACCAGACTTGGCAACATCGACAGCAGCACCAGCAATCGCCCGTAAAAGGCTTGATTGGCGGACGCACTTCCCTGATCCAACATCAGCTTTATATTGCTCATGAGGCAGCGAGCCGAGCAGCGCCCAGGATTATGTTGGCGGATGAAGTGGGCTTAGGCAAGACGATCGAAGCAGGCTTGATTATCCATCAACGGCTGATCAATGGCTTGAGCAAGCGTATCTTGATTATCGTCCCTGAAAGCTTGTTGCACCAATGGCTGGTGGAAATGCTCAGACGATTTAACTTGCGCTTTAGTGTTTTCGATGAAGTCCGCTGCCTGGAAGAATCGGGCGAAAACGGTTTTGATGCGGATGACGACAATATCCCCGGTTTCCAGCGGATCAATCCGTTTGGTAACGAGCAATGTATCTTGTGTAGCCAAGCGTTTTTTTCTGCCCATCCCCATCGCCAAAAACAGGCCATCGAAGCGAATTGGGACATGGTGATCGTCGATGAAGCCCATCATCTGGAATGGAATCAACAATCTGCCAGCCCAGAATACCTTTTCGTTGAACAATTGGGTTTGCGTTCTCCCAGCCTCATCTTACTCACGGCAACACCGGAGCAACTCGGGCAAGAAAGCCATTTTGCCCGATTGCGGCTGCTGGATGCCGACCGCTTCCATAGCTTTTCCGCATTTGTGGAGGAAGAAAAACAATTTGAACCCGTTGCCGAAGCCGCGAAACTACTGTTGAGCGACCTGCCATTGACTGCCGATGTCCAACGCCATCTTGCCGAGTTACTGAAAGAAGACAATGTCGCACCGCTGCTAAAAAACCTGAATGCCCCTCATGAGTCCGCCACTGCCCGTGACAACCTATTGAAAGTTCTAGTCGACCACCACGGTACAGGACGGATATTGTTCAGGAATTCACGCCAAACCGTACGCGGCTTTCCCGAACGCAAACGCCATGCGTATCCCTTAAGCGGTGCCGCCAATGAATCCGACTGGGAAAAGGATCCCCGTTATCTGTGGCTGGTCGGCAAAGTCCGTCAACTGGCGGGACAAAAAGCCTTGCTGATTACCAAGCATGCCCAAACTGCAATGAGCTTGGAACAGACCTTAAAAAACCGTGCCGGTATTGCCGCCGCCGTATTTCATGAAGGTATGTCGATCATCGAACGCGACCGTGCCGCCGCCTACTTTGCCGACCAGGACAGCACGGCGCGCTTGCTGATTTGCTCAGAAATCGGCAGCGAAGGCCGTAATTTCCAATTTGCCCATCACTTGATCCTGTTTGATTTGCCGGACAATCCGGATTTGCTGCAGCAACGCATCGGGCGGCTAGACCGCATCGGGCAAAAAGAAACTATCCAGATACACATCCCTTACCTTGAAAACTCCCAGGAAGAAGTCCTGTATCAATGGTATGACGAGGGTTTGGATGCCTTCCACCTTAACAACTCGGCGGCGACACGGGTTGCTGAACTCCTGCACGACGAATTGCAGTCCGTGTTGGCCAATCCCAGCCGTAAGGCCATTGTCGATTTAATCGCCAACACCCAAGAACTGAATGCCGACATAGAAACCCAATTGCAAAATGGTCGAGATTTACTGTTGGAACTGAATTCCTGCCGCAAAGAAGTTGCCGTTGACTTGATCGATCAAGTCAATATCCTGGAAAAGCAAGGCACACTTTGGCCTTATCTGGAGGAATTATTCGAGTGTTACGGCGTTGAAACGGAGTTCCATTCGCCGGACTGCTTTATCATCACGCCCGGTGACCACATGCGGGTATCCGGTTTTCCGGGCTTACAGGAAGACGGCATCACCGTAACCACCAACCGCCAAATCGCCCTGGCGCGGGAGGACATGCAGTTTTTCACCTGGGAACACCCCACGGTAAGTGCAGCAATGGATTTGGTGCAGTCCAGCGAAACCGGCAATGCGACGATTGCCGTCGTACGCAACAACGACCTGAAACCCGGACAATTTTTGCTGGAATGCCTGTTTATCGTCGAATGCAGCGCGCCCGCTGAGTTACAAATCAGCCGATTCCTACCCGCAACGCCCATCCGCATCCTCATCGACCAGAATATGCAGGACAAATCCCAGGCCATAGGACATCGCAGCTTGGTCGAAAACCGCACATCGTTCGATCAGCAACAAATCGTCGAATTCATCAACAACCAGCGCGAACACATCACTAAAATCCTTAACCTTGCCGAACAAAATGCCAAAATCGGGATGCAATCATTGATTACCGATGCCACCAAAACCATGCTGGAATCGTTGACGGCGGAAATCAAACGGCTGGTACGGCTCAAAAAAGTCAACCCCACCATCAAAACCGATGAAATTGAAACCCTTAAAGACATGACCCTGTTAGCGCATGAACATATTCAGGCGGCGCAGATTAGGTTAGATGCGGTTAGGTTTTTGATTACGAGTTAAGCTCGCCGAAGGACTTACAAGAGATATACCTTTTAACTCGGCTTGTCATCTCTAACCCAAAAGAGTACGATATCCTTACTTCATTACTTTCTTATAGTATTGCAATGCTTGCAAAAATAACTAGCAAAAACCAACTGACCTTACCTAAATCCGTGGTCAATTCGGTGGATAAGACCGATTACTTTGAGGTGGATGTCGAAAACGGGCGCATTGTGCTGACCCCGGTACGTATTCAACAAGCCGATGCTGTACGCGCCAAGCTAGAGGCTTTAGGGATCGATGCCCAAGATGTGGTCGATGCGATTGATTGGGCTAGAAAAAATCCTGCATGAGCCATCGGGTCGTCCTCGATACCAATTGCGTCATTTCAGCACTAATCTTTTCTCAGGGGAAAATGGCGTGGCTACGTCGAGGCTGGCAATCTGGACGCTTTACGCCGTTAGTCAACAAACAAACCGTCAGCGAATTGCTCAGGGTGTTGGCTTATCCTAAATTTAAGCTGACCAAAGCCGAACAAGGCTTATTGCTGGCCGATTTTTTACCTTATGCCGAAACTGTTCCACCTCAAGACGAACCTACTGGCCTGCCGATTGCTCGGGATTGTGCCGACCAGATGTTTTTATCCCTCGCAGTTACCAGTAAAGCGGAAGTTTTGGTAACGGGTGACAATGATTTGCTCGTTTTAAAAAATATTTTGGCAGTGCCCATCATAACACCCAATGAATTTGAAGGTTGCTTAAAGTCGGGTAGGCTGGGTTAGGCACACACAATAAATCATGCCAAAATTGTAACAGGCTGTATGAGCACCGTGACCCAACATGGATCGTTAATTAACCCTTAGATGCCGGGTTACGGCTCGCTCAACCGCCCGGGTTTCTTAATTTGTATCAATTTGCGAGCCTAACCCAACAGATTCCATATTTCTGAAATGTTGACAATTCTCGATATAGAACCTCACCTCAAAACCTTACCGGAAGCACTTCAAGAACCCGTCAAATCCAGCCTGGAAAACTGGCAAACCCTGCTCAATCAAAATAACCCCAACTTAAATCCATCTGACAAACTCATCCAATCCATCCCGAAAGTCTGGTGTTGCAGCGAATTCGTTGCCGAAAGTTGCACACGTAAACCTCCGTTGTTGGTTGACCTGATCGATTCCGGCGACCTAGAGGGCCTGTATTCCGAACACACCTATCCAACCAAGCTGGCGCATTTGGAAATCGCGGACGAAACGGACTTAATGACTAAGCTGCGTCAGTTCCGTTGCCGTGAAATGGTCAGGATCGCCTGGCGCGATTTAGCTGGCTGGGCTGAACTTGGCGAAACATTACTGGATTTATCGTTGCTTGCCGATACCTGCATTCAGGCTGCATTGGCTTTCCTTTATCGGCAAGCCTGTGAACTGCGCGGCACACCCCTACTTGCGGATGGCAGCCCTCAGCAAATCGTGGTGTTGGGCATGGGCAAACTGGGGGCTTATGAATTGAATTATTCGTCTGATATTGACTTGATTTTTGCTTACCCCGAAGAAGGCGCCCTGCCAGATCGCAAGGAAACCAGCTACAGCGAGTTTTTTACCCGCCTGTGCCAAAAACTGGTCAAGGTGTTGGATGACATAACCGTAGACGGTTTTGTGTTCCGCACCGATATTCGCTTGCGCCCTTTTGGCGACAGTGGTGCGGTCACACTGTCCTTCGATGGCATGGAAAACTATTACCTCACCCAGGCACGCGAATGGGAACGCTACGCGATGATAAAGGCACGGCAAGTCGCAGGCGATTTCAGGATGGGCGCTCAACTCATGGCGATGCTAAAGCCGTTTGTTTACCGTCGTTATTTGGATTATGGCGCATTTGAAGAATTGCGTTCGTTAAAACTGCAAATCAACCAGGAATTAAAACGTAAGGACCGCCTAGACAATATAAAGCTGGGGCCCGGCGGTATCCGCGAGATTGAATTTATTGGGCAGGCGTTTCAGCTTATTCGCGGCGGCAACGAAAAGGCTTTGCAAACACGCGGTATCCTAGATGTCCTAGCAATATTAGACAACAAAAATTTGCTTCCGCACGTGGATGCCGAGCAACTTAGCCAGTCTTACCGTTTTTTGCGCCGGGTGGAAAACCATATTCAGCAATATCAGGATAGGCAGTGCCACGACCTGCCGACATCAGAAACAGCCCAGTCAATACTCGCTTATTCCTTGGACTTTGGGGATTGGCAAAGCTTTAAAAGCGAATTGGATCGTGTCAGGGCGGCTGTGCAGTCCATTTTTGACCAAGTTTTCGCCGTATCGAAGCAACAAAAAAAGGGCAATCTGAGCCAAAAAATCTGGTCTTGCGTTGCTGAAGACGAGGAATTGAAAAGCTATCTGGAAAAAGGCGGTTTCCAGTCCGCCGAGGAAACCTTGAAAGCCATCAAGGATTTCAAGAATTCGACCGCCCTTCGGCGAATGACGACAAAGGGCGCGGGCATTATTGATCGCCTCATGCCGCAACTGATCGAATCGGTGCAACAGGCCGATAACCCCGATGAGACTTTAATACGCTTAGTCAAGCTGTTTGAAGCGGTCGCGGGTAGGAATGTTTACCTAGCTTTGCTATCTGAGAATCCTGATGCCTTGAACCAATTAATCCGCCTTGCGTCTGCCAGCGTCTGGATTTGCGATTATCTGGCATTGTATCCTGTGTTGTTCGATGAACTGTTGGATACCCGCACACTCTATGAACCATTGAAACGAGACGACCTCAACCAGCAGATTAAAGCTTTATTGGCCGCCATCGACATTGAGGATTTGGAACAACTGATGATAGCGCTGCGGCAATTCAAGCACCTGAATGTATTGCGCGTGGCCGCCGCCGATATTATGGGGCTAATCCCGCTTATGGTGGTCAGCGATTATTTGACCTACATCGCCGAGAGCATTGTCGAGAACGTCATCGGGCGAACTTGGCTCATGCTGACGGACAAACATGGCTTTCCGCCCGACACCAGCAACGATAATATCAACTTCGCCATTATCGGTTTCGGCAAACTGGGAGGCATAGAATTAGGCTATAGCTCGGATCTTGACCTCGTGTTTTTATACGATTGTCCTGACGGCAATGCGATGACATCGGGTGAGAAACCGTTATCCTGCTCGCAATTTTATGGACGGTTGGGGCTAAAGATCCGGCATATTCTCGACACCAAACTATTGTCCGGGGTACTTTACGACGTGGACATGCGCCTACGCCCCAACGGGGATTCGGGTTTATTGGTCACCCACATCGGCACTTATGAAGGCTACCTGAAAAATCAAGCGTGGACCTGGGAACATCAGGCATTGGTTCGTGGTCGATTCATCGCGGGCGACCAGCGACTGAAAACCCACTATGAATCTATTCGCCATAGAATCTTGGGCTTAACTCGGGATGAAACCCAACTGAAAGCCGAAGTCCGCGACATGCGTGAGAAAATGCGCGCCACGCTCGACATCAAAGCGACCAACAAATTTGATTTGAAACAGAGCAAAGGCGGTATTGCTGACATTGAGTTTATAGTACAATTCGGGGTTCTGGCTAATGCGGCAAAACAGGCGGCGCTAACGACATATACCGACAATGTCAGGCTGCTTGAATGCCTGGCTAAAGAAGGCTTTATCTCCCCCATTGAAGCGGAAACCCTGAAAACGGCATATTGTACCTATCGGGATATTGGGCATAAGCAAGTGCTGCAAGGGGATAAGGCGATCATTGACGAAATCGAAGCAGACGGATTAAGAAAACAAGTCGAAGGCATCTGGCATAAGGTGATGGGATCCGCCGGCAATTGAATTAACAGTAAATATAGGTGAATGAATGAACACGATGGACGATAGAGACGGCCTAATCTGGCTGGACGGACAATGGGTTGCCTGGCGGGATGCCAAAGTCCATGTGTTGACACATACCCTGCATTACGGCTGCGGCGTGTTTGAGGGCTTGCGCGCTTATCACGCCGAAAAAGGTACGGCGATATTCAAAATGCAGGAACATACCGACCGCCTGTTCCGTTCGGCGCATATCATGAACATGCCGATGCCCTTTAGCAAGGATGAAATCAACCAAGCCCAAAAGGAGGCGATTTCCAAAAACAACCTGGACAGCGCCTATATCCGCACCATGTGTTTTTATGGTTCGGAAGGCATGGGGCTGCGCGCCGACAACCTAAAAGTCCATGTCATGGTTGCGGCCTGGACGTGGGGCGCTTATCTGGGTGCGGAAAACATGGAAAAAGGCATCCGTATCCGCACGTCATCGTATACCCGCAACCACGTCAACAGCACCATGTGCAAAGCCAAGGCCAACGGCAATTACATCAACTCCATATTGGCCTTGCAGGAAGCCTTATCGACGGGCTATGACGAAGCCTTATTGCTGGACCATGAAGGCTTTGCCGCCGAAGGCAGCGGCGAAAACCTGTTTATTGTCCGCAATGGCAAGTTGTACACACCCGAAACCACCTCGGCATTGGAAGGCATAACCCGAGACACGCTTATCACAATCGCTGAAGAACAAGGGCTGTCGGTTACGGTAAAACGCATCACCCGTGATGAAGTCTATGTCGCGGATGAGGCGTTTTTCACCGGTTCTGCGGCGGAAGTCACGCCAATCCGCGAATATGATAACCGTGCCATAGGGCACGGCAGCCGTGGCCCTACTACGCAAAAATTGCAGGCCTTGTATTTCGATTATGTCCACGGACGCAGGGGCGACCACGCGGAATGGTTGACCTACGTCGCCTAATTGCTTGAATACGCACAAACCCGAAAAAATATTAATTGTCGGGCCGTCTTGGGTGGGCGATATGATCATGGCGCAAAGCCTGTTCCTTTCGCTGAAAACAGCCTTTCCAGGCTGCCTGATTGACGTACTGGCCCCGGCCTGGTCCTTGCCTTTATTGGACAGGATGCCGCAAGTAGCCAATGCAATCGTCATGCCCTTGGGTCACGGGCAATTTGGCTTGATGGCGCGAATCAAGCTCGGCCTGCGACTGCGTACAGAACGCTACGACCAAGCGATTGTCCTGCCCAACTCCTGGAAGTCGGCAGTCGTCCCCTTTTTTGCCGGCATTCCTCACCGTACCGGATACCGGGGCGAGTACCGCTGGGGATTGCTTAATGATGTAAGAAAGTTGGATAAAGGCATCCTTACCATGACCGTGCAACGTTTTGTTGCGCTTGGCTTGCCCAGTCATGCCAAGCAGCCCCCTAATTGCGGACAACCCAGCCTTCCCGCCAACAAATCAGGCCAAGATAACGTCATCCAGAAATTTGGCTTAACCTTTAGCGAAAAAATTCTTGCCTTATGCCCAGGTGCTGAATACGGGCCGTCCAAACGCTGGCCGGCAGATTACTTTGCCAAGGTCGCGCAGGCAAAAATCCAGCACGGTTGGCAAGTATGGTTATTGGGTTCGGAGAAAGATAAGGAATCGGCAGCGGCCATTAATAAGCTAACAAACCAGCAATGCCGGGACTTTGTCGGCCAAACGTCATTGCTAGAAGCGGTTGAGCTAATGTCGCTGGCAAATACCGTTGTCGCCAATGACTCGGGGCTTATGCACCTGGCAGCGGCGTTAAATAAATACGTCATCGCTATTTATGGCTCAACCCCGCCCGAATTTGCGCCGCCGCTGTGCAAAAAAGCCCAAACCGTGTCCTTAAATCTCCCCTGCGCCCCCTGCCTTAAGCGTGTATGCCCCTTATATCCCGTTGGACATCCAGACCATACCCGATGCCTGACCGGAATCAAGCCTGAACGAATCCTTGAACTAATTGGCGATTGAGCCTATCTATGCGTATCGCCATCGTCAAACTTTCTGCCTTGGGTGATATTATTCATGCGATGGTTGCGCTCCAGTTCATCAAGCAACATGCGCCCACTATTGAAATTGACTGGATTGTCGAAGAGCGATTTGCTGGGATTTTACAGCATAACCCCGACATTTCGCGGATACTCACCATTAACCTCAAGGCGTTGAAGAAAAATAAATGGGGAATTTTTCAGGAAATAAAAAAAATACGGGGCTATTCAAAACATAATTATGACTTGGTCATTGATGCCCAAGGGCTAATCAAGTCAGCTATAACCGCCCGTTTGCTCGGCAAAAAAGTGGCTGGATTCGATGCCAAGTCCATCCGGGAAAAAGCCGCATCTTGGTTTTACGATGTCAAAGTAGCGTGTCCTTATCATGAAAACACGATTGACCGAAACGCCCTCGTGTTATCAAAACCACTAGGTTTCGACATCACAAGCAATGAAATCCTAAGCAAAAAACCTTTTTTATACAACGACACCCCCAATCCGCAACTTGATGAATTTTTCCCAAAAAACCGTAACAATATTGTATTCGTTATCGGTTCAACCTGGGAAAGCAGAAACTACCCCATTGAGAAGTTTGTGAATATTGCACAGAATTTATCCGGCTCGTGCCTCACACTATGGGGTAATGGACAAGAACGGGCGAAGGCAGACTGGATGGCTAAGCAATGTGCTAATATTAAAGTATTACCCAAACTCGATTTGAATGATTTGAAAACAGTGGTTGGGAAGGCGGATTTAGTGATAGGCAATGATACGGGGCCTACCCACATCGCCTGGGCATTAAACAGGCCTTCAATTACCATTTTTGGCCCTACACCAACCAGCCGGGTATATCAAACGGAAATCAACAAGGTGATTAAATCCGATTCGACGGTTAACCCTTATAAGCTTAATAGGGCAGATTACTCGATCAAGGACATAGACGAACGCGAAATAATCGAACTGGCAAACACCTTGTTACCTAATTTAACAGACTAAAAATTGCAACTTACATGACACAGCAGGCTGAACCTTATCAGGCTTTATTCAATATCCTTAAACAGTGGGACAAGATTTCCGCTTCGGAATTGAAAAAAGTTGAGCGCGTAAAAAAAACATCGGTGGCAGAAAGCTTGCCGCAATTATTGGTAAAATTGGGGCTATGTTCAGAGCTCGACGTTGCCGATGCCTTTGTTGAGACCGGTCATTTCGAGAAGGTAAAACCGGAACAATACCCGCTGGAAACGCAACTTCCCGAAAGTGTCTCTTTACGTTTCCTCAAACAGTACCATGTTGTTGGCTTGGACCAGGACGAAAATACCATCACGGTTGCCATGATGGATCCTGAGGATGAATTCGTCGTCGATTCATTAAAGCTGGTTACGGGTAAAGATATCGCCGTCAAAGTCGGATTGCTTTCCGAAATAGATGCCGCGTTGGAAGTCCAATACGGTGAAGGCCGTTCGGCGATGGACAAAACCATAGACGACCTGAATGTAGACGACATCGGCGAAGAAGACCTGGAGCACCTGAAAGACCTGGCGAGCGAAGCCCCAGTCATCAAGATGGTCAACCTGATTATGCAGCGGGCGATAGAAACCCGAGCATCGGACATCCATATCGAGCCTTTTGAACAAACCTTAAAAGTCCGGTTGCGGGTTGATGGCGTGCTGAAAGAAATCGATGCACCGTCAGTCAAATCAACTGCCGCCGTTATTTCCCGTATCAAGATCATGGCGAAACTGAACATTGCCGAGCGACGCCTGCCTCAAGACGGCCGGATCAAAGTGCAGATGCTGGGTAAAGAGTTAGATTTACGGGTTTCAACGATACCGACCATGTATGGCGAAAGCGTCGTTATCCGTCTGCTTGACAAAGAAAACACCGTATTTGATTTTGCCGCCCTGGGTTTTGCCGGACGGCATCTGCAACAATTTATCGAGGTGCTGTCGCAACCACACGGCATTATCCTGATTACCGGCCCGACCGGTAGCGGTAAATCCACCACCATGTATGCCGCATTAAAGCAATTGAACACGTCGGAACGCAAAATCATCACCGTGGAAGATCCGGTGGAATACCAAATGGAAGGCGTTAACCAAATACAGGCGAAGCCGCAGATTGGCCTCACGTTTGCCTCGGCCTTGCGCTCCATCGTCCGCCAAGACCCCGATGTCATCATGATTGGTGAGATGCGCGACCTGGAAACGGCACGGATCGCGGTGCAATCCGCCCTCACGGGTCACTTGGTCTTGTCAACCTTACATACCAATGATGCCGCCGGTGGCGTTACTCGGTTGCTGGACATGGGGTTGGAAGAATACCTGCTGACTTCTACGGTGAACGGCATATTGGCGCAACGGCTCGTGCGAAAACTGTGTCCCGACTGCAAAAAACCGTACCAAGCATCGCCAGAGGTTATCAAAGAATTACGTTTGCGTCGTTTTGTCCCTGATGGCGACATTACTTTATATAAGCCCGTAGGCTGTACATCATGCGGCGGCATGGGCTATCGTGGCCGTATGGCGATTATCGAATTCCTGCAAATGACCGACCCGCTCCGCAAGCTCATCATGGCACATGAAGAAGCGGGGGCTATCCAAAAACTCGCTATCGAGGAAGGTATGACGACCATGTTTGAGAACGGGCTGACTAAAGCAATCCAAGGTAATACCACTATTGAAGAAGTCATGCGTGTTACTTCGGAAGCCTAAACGGAAACCTTAAATGCCATTGTTCAAATACAAAGCCATAAGTAGCACAGGTGAAACTGAAGAAAACATCCGCGATGCGTCCGACGAACAATCCCTTATAAAATCCTTGCAGTCAGAAGGTTATATACCAATAAGCGTAACGCAAGCCAATAGCAGATCCTTTTTAGGGCTGGGATTGGGCGGAAAGCAAAACAAGTTATCGCAAAAAGACATAGGCATGTTTACCGGTGAACTAGCGACTTTACTGGAATCGGGCTTGCCTTTGGACAAATCCTTATCCGTCTTGATCGACCTCACGGACGAGAATGAACGCTTGAGCAAACTCATTAGCAAAGTGCTGGAAAAAGTCAAAAGCGGTTCGTCGTTGGCGGATGCCTTAGAAAAGCAAACCGGAATTTTCTCCAAGTTCTACCTGAATATGCTCCGTGCAGGCGAAGCGGGCGGCAATTTAGGTGAAGTGCTAACACGTTTGTCAGAATATCTGGAACGGTCACAGGAATTAAAAGATACCGTCAGCACGGCCTTAATCTATCCGGCGATCTTATTGGTGATGTCGCTGGCATCCTTATTTGTGATGCTGACCTTCGTGGTGCCGCAATTTACGGAAATGTTTGAAAGTGCAGGTAAAGCTTTACCCGTATCGACGCAAATCGTGGTCGCATTGGCAGAATGGTTGCAAAAATACTGGTGGCTATTGATTGGCGCAGTCGTTTTTGCTTCCAGCTACATGAAATATCAGATGGCAGACCCCATCAGAAAAAAAAAATGGGATGGCATTTTTTTAAAGCTCCCCTTAGCCGGTACCATCATCTTGCATAAAGAAACCGCCAATGTCAGCCGCACATTGGGAACTTTATTGGGTAATGGTGTTTCCATATTGTCCGCAATGGTTATCGTGCGGGAAACGGTGGACAACTTGGTGTTGGCAGATGCCATACAAGATGCTGAGGTGCAATTAAAACAAGGCAAGCACCTGTACGATGCATTGCACGATAAGGGCATTTTCCCCAAAATGGCGATGCAAATGATCAAAATGGGCGAAGAAACGGGTCGCCTGGAAGAAATGTTACTGCGTGTCGCCACGATTTATGATAAACAACTACGCGTGTCCATTGCGCGAATGCTGGCACTGCTTGAACCCGCTTTAATTATCACTTTAGGGCTGATGATTGCTGGTATTATTGTATCAATCTTACTGGCAATACTGAGCGTCAACGATTTGGCTTTTTAACGGAAAACAACTATGAAACACAACGACACACGCAAACAAACTGGCTTTACTTTACTGGAATTGTTGGTCGTACTTGGCATTATCGCTATGCTGGCCGGTTTGGTTGGCCCGCAAGTGATGAAACACATGGGCGAATCCAAGGTTAAAGCCGCTAAAGTGCAGATTGAAGACCTCTCGCAAACGCTGGATATGTATAAACTTGATGTCGGTAGTTATCCGACTTCAGAGCAAGGTTTAAACGCCCTTATCGAATCGCCCGACGGCGCACAACGCTGGAACGGCCCTTATTTACGGAAATCCAAAGTGCCGTTCGATCCTTGGAATCAGGAATATAAATACACCTCACCGGGCGAACATGGCAAATTTGACATCGTCTCCCTCGGTGCAGATGGCAAAGAGGGCGGTGACGGTGAAGACAAAGACCTGAATAGCTGGGAATAATAGCGCTCTTGACCGTCAGGCTTTAGTGCAGTCCATACCATCAGTTCCCCATTAGACGTGACCCTGTTTTATCCGCAAACGCTGAGAAATTCCAGGGGCTACGCTGAAAGCCCTCTGGGCAAATCCTTTAAAAGCAGGCTAAAGACCCAGCCCCCCAATGTTACTGATCTGGGTTTCAGCAAAGGTTTCACCCTGCTGGAATTGATGCTGGTGATGTTTATTGTCATTTTAGGATTTTCGGCAATCGGCCTTAACATCTCGTCTGGAAATGACGCCACAAAGCTCCAGTCTGCCGCCAGGGACATGGTCTCCGCCTTGCGTTTTGCCAAGGGACAGGCGCTCATCTCCCATGAAGAAACGACCGTAGCGCTAAACCTTAACGAAAACACCTATACTGTCAGCGACCGTGACAAAGTGTTCACCATCCCTGACACCATTGCCCTGACCGTCGTGACAGCACAAGAAGAACTGGAAGGGAAAGGCCTAGCGAATATCCGGTTTTTCCCTGACGGCTCATCCAGCGGAGGGCGGATCAAATTGGAGATGAATTCAGCCACTTGGCAAATCGACATCAATTGGTTAACGGGACAGGTCGAACTTGAAACCAAGTAAGCAACACAAACAACAGGGTTTTTCCCTTTTGGAAATCCTGATTGCCTTCTCGATACTGGCATTGTCCCTGGGCATTTTACTAAAAATATTTTCTGGCGGCGTCAATAACGCGATGGTCGCCGAGGACTATACGGTTGCCACCCAAATCGCCGAATCGCTCTTGGCTAAAGCCGGTTCGGAAATACCGTTAAAGGGCCATCAAAGTTCAGGCGATGAAAATAAAAAATACTACTGGCGACTGACTATCAACCCCTATGTATCGAGCGCCGAGGGTTTTGACCCCAAAAGCCTGCCTGCACAGCTCTATAAAGTCAGCGTGACCGTCACCTGGGGTGATGGCGAGGCCGGGAGCGATGACCGCCAAATACGATTAACCACCTTAAAGCTGGCAGCAAAAGACAATGCAGGCCCGTAAAACCAACCTGGGCTTTACCCTGATAGAAGTGCTGATCGCGATGACCCTACTTGGCATCATGGTTGTCTTGCTGTTCAGCAGCATGAAAATCTGTGCGGATAGCTGGCAAAAAGGTGAAGACAAAATCACCGAAGTCAACGATGTCGCGGTCGTTTACCAATTTTTCCAACATCACCTAAGCACCGCAATTCCTTTGTGGGATAATTTTTCGGAAGAAGGCAACAGGATATTCGCTTTTCAGGGCAAAAACCAAGAATTGCAATTTGTTTCGTCGTTTCCGGCCAGTGCCAAAAAGTCTGGGTTACAGTTGTTTTCGCTTAAATTGATTAAAGACGGCGATGAGCAACTTATTCAAGTCTCCATAACGCCATTTTACCCCATTGCAAAAGGTGAAGAATGGCATAAGGAAGAAGTGACGTTATTGAGGCATGTCCGTAATTTTTCGCTGAACTACTACAAACTGGATGATCCTCAGGCGGAAGGGGTATGGCAGGAAGACTGGCTTGGCGAGGAAACCCAGCCCCGCTTGGTCAAAATCAAGATTGAACGCGATAATGGCGGTTTCTGGCCAGAAATGGTCGTTGAGCTTAAAGCTGAACCGACGCAATCGAATTCCGACGACCAAACGCTGATTAACGAAGAGCAAGAAGCGGGTCAGCAATCGACTATTGACGATCAATAATAATCATTATTCTCACCGTAATAGGCAATGGATAGGAAAAACAAATATTCTCAGGTAAAATCCACCCAGCTTGGATTTGCCTTAGTCCTTGTTTTATGGGTATTAAGCCTGTTGACCATCATGGCCGGCAGTTTTGCGTTGACGATGCGCAGGGAGTCGACCGTCGTTGCAGGCATAAAGGACAACGCAGGGGCGATTGCAACAGCGGAAGCAGGCATTGCGTACGCCGAGATGATGCTGTTAAATCCCGAACCAAACAAGAGCTGGCGTGCGGACGGCAATATTTACCAAGTGGATTTTGGCGACACCCGCATCCGCCTGCGGTTGCTGTCGGAATCCGGTAAAATAGACATCAACAAAGCCGACCTGCCATTGCTGCAAGCCCTTTTTTCACAAGCGCCCGCAGAAGAAGAGCAGCAAGCAAAATTAGTTGCCGCAATAATGGATTGGCGAGACCCGGACGACCTGTTAAGTATCGATGGCGCGGAAAAAAAAGAATACAAAGACGCAGGGTTAAAATACCAGCCCCGCAACAAACCTTTTCAGACGATGGAAGAGCTACAAATGGTTTTAGGGATGGATGAACACATTTATAACTGGCTGGAGCCCGTTATTACTGTTTATTCGGGACAGCCACAGGTAAACTTAAAGCTAGCATCCACTAAAGTCATGAAAATCATACCTAATTTGGATGCCACCTTGATAGAAAGTTATGTTGCAACTAGACTTGACAGTGCAAAAAACGACTTGCCTACGCCGGAATTTCAAGGTGGCCTCGTCAAAAGCGGTATTTTGGGGGCTTCAAACGAGACGATTAAGATAACGTCCGAAGCTTTAATGGCCGATGAAACCAGCGCTATAGTGGTTGCAACCGTGTTAAAGTCGGGCGTTGGGCAGTCTGGGTTATCGGATACCAATCAGCCGCCGCCATTTAATATTTTGGAGTGGCAACGCAACCCAACTAATGGAGAATCCTTGTATACCGATGAAATGAGCGAATTATTAGTTAAACAATATGCCGAACCTGAACTCAGCGATTGACCTGGATTTTAAAAAATTCTTTCGCTGGTGGAAACGTGAACTTAGCTTCCTAATCCCAGAAAAGATTAAACAGCTAGTCAATGACCAGCGGGGTACTATTATTGTGCGTCCGGAGGGCAATCAATTTGCCTTGAGCTATTGGTTTGCATGGCGGGACGAACCGCTCATCAAGGTTGACCGCGACGAACAAGGGATAGCCAAATTTAAGGAATTACTGGCATCTGACGAACGCCTGCAAAAAGCCGACCTGGTATTCCGGTTGACCCGAAAATATGCCATCCAAAAAGAACTCTCCCTTCCTGTCGCTGCCAAAGAGAACCTGTACCAGGTTGTCACCTACGAATTGTCGAGGTATTCGCCGTTTAGTGCGGAACATGCTTACTATGCGGTTAAGGCCTTGGACGTAATCAACGAACCAGGACAGATCAGAGTGGTGTTAATCCTTACGGCGCGGGAAGTCCTTGACACTTTTTGCAGGGACATCAAAGCTTTTGGCATGGTGCCAAAATTTGCCGATTACGAAGATGTACCCAACGACCTGGAAGGAAATGAAGAACCTTATAACCTCCTCCCCGAATGGTTGCGGGAAAAATCGGACAATACCGCACAGTTAATTCATGGTTTATTGACCGGCATCGTCGCATTGCTCATGCTGTCTGCGCTGGCCTTGCCGGTTTGGTTTGAATCCAGGTCAGTCAATGAGTTACAACGAAAAATTGCGGCCATTGAAAAAGATGCCAAAAGCACTAAAGCCTTACAGGCTGAAGTCGATGCCTTGGTGGATGAAACCCAGCAATTGATCGACAAAAAAACCGAAAAACCGCCCGTAGTGTCCGTACTGGACACCCTAAGCAAATTAATCAAGGATGACACCTGGCTGGCTTATGCACAGTATGCAAGCGGCCAATTGCAAGTCCAAGGCGAATCACCGGCCGCTTCATCACTGATTTCGGTATTGGAAGCATCCGATATTTTTGCCAATGCAAAATTTGTTTCGCCCGTTACCCGCGATAATGTAACCAAATTGGAACGCTTTCAGATCACCGTTGATATTACTAAGGCAGGTGATATTATCAAGCCAGGAGATACCAATGGATCTGAGCAATAACCCCCAAGCTCAGCGATGGCTTGCTGTAGGGCTGCTCGCTTTGGTCGTACTGTTAGTCGTACTGGTGCTTATCGTCCCAATTATAAGCAAAGGCCTGGAATTGCATGAAAACAAAGAAAATTTAGCATTCACCCTAAAAAAATATGAACAAATATTGGCAGGGAAAGAGGCGATAGTAGGGAATATAGCCGCAATAAAGCAACAACATGAAGACCAAAAGTACTTCAACACCCAAGGTACCAGCGCTCTCGCCTCTGCGCAAATGCAGGAGTTCATTAAGCAAGCCATCGTGCAGGCGGGTGGGCAATTGAGCAGCACCCAGGTGCTGCCCCCCACCAACAAAGACAAATTCAGCCGAATAACCGTCAGCGTCAGGATGACGGGCAGTATCGAAGTGCTACGGGCAGTCTTGTATAAGTTGGAAACAGCCGCACCCCTGATTGTAATCGAACAATTGGATATCAGGCCTATGCGCAGCGTCCGAAATCGAATAACACGCCAGATTGAACCCAGTAACGGGCTGAATATCAATTTTCAGGCCATCAGCTTCATGAGGGCGCAATCATCATGATGAACATAAAGTTAATCAAATTCCTAGGTGTCATGTGCGCGGGCTTACTGCTCGTCATATTTTGCGAATGGATGTATGCCATTTACGCGCAAAAACAATTACTTGAAACTGTCGAATCTGTAAATAAGCCAAAAAAGGCGGTCGCGCAATTACCTTCCATTGAGCTGGCTAAACATCCTGAAACCAGCTATACGGATTTGGTTTCAAGGCCATTATTCATACAAGGAAGAAAGCCAGTCAACGAACCCACCAACGAACCCATCCCTGTAACCAATGCGGCGACAGAATCATTTAACTGGGATGTGAACGGCATTTATACCTACCAAAATAAGCTTTACGCCTTATTGAGTAGGACAACCGGCAAAACCCCTAAAGATAATTACCGGAAAGTCACTAAAGATAACGATATAGACGGCTGGAAACTGATTGACATACAGAAAGACAAAGTGGTTGTCAGCCAAGGCAGTAAGCAAAAAGAACTGCCTTTGAGGAAGCCCAAACCCAAGGAACCAGTGAGTAATACCGGCGATTCCAGAGTTGCGCCAACCACACCTACCCAAGTTGGACAGCCACAGATTGTGCCTGGACAACAACCGATGCCCATCCCTGAGCCTGTGCCTGAACCGGCATTAGAACCAGAATTTATCCCCGATGAATCAAGTGACTCCAACTTCGAGAATAACAATGATGAACAATTTCAGTAACTCAATCAAGGTTGCCTGCATACTTACCTTGGCCTTAACGCTGCCCAGCTGTGAGCTTTTGCCCCCAAAACGGTCCGCTAAAATACCGCTCACCCCTGTACTCAAAGATCGCACCGAGGGGACTGGGGCAGATGGAAGTGCAAGCTTGAGGGACCTGCAAAACAAAACGCCTATTAACGATGCTTTGCAATCGAAAATCGAAATGTACCCCGCCCGGGATCGTTTTACGCCCAAGGGCGAAAGCCATCGACGTAGTTCAACGCCAGGGGGGGCGGGCACTTACAGCCTAAATTTTGACGATGCCGACCTAGGTGAAGTCGCCAAAGTTATTTTAAGTGACATTTTAGGGGAAAACTATGTCCTTAGCCCAAAAGTGACGGGCAAAGTCACCCTCAATACGAAAGAACCGTTGAGCAAAGCAGAACTTTTACCTACCCTGGAAATGGTCTTGAGCATGAACAATGCGGCCTTGGTCAAGGATGGCAAAATTTATCATATAGAGCCAAAATCGGAGGCCTTGTACAGTGCCACCGTTGCGGGCGGCAGCACGGGATACCAATCCCGGGTCATCCCTATCCGTAATGTCGCCGCCCAGGAAGTTGCCGACATCCTAAAGCCCATGGTGCATGAAAAAACGATCTTAACCGTAGATAGCACCCGCAATACTATCGTGGCGCAAGGGACCTCGGACGAATTAGCGCGCGTGATGGACATGGTCAGCACCTTTGATATCGACTTGTTAAGGGGGCGCTCTTTTGCCCTGTTCCCGCTGAAGCATGTCGAGCCAGACCAAGTCATAGATGAACTGGAAGCCGTGTTCAATACCTCTACCGGCAAGGAAGACAGTGAATTTTTCCGCTTCCTGCCCATAGAGCGAATGAACGCAGTATTGGCAATTACTCACCAAGCCGCTTATTTGAAAGACGTTGAAAACTGGATTTATCGGCTGGACAGGGCGAATACCGAATCCGGCGGCGGGGTCAATGTATATAGGGTCCAAAACATGGATGCCGAGGAACTGGCCGGTACGCTCAATGAAATTTTTACGGGTGCCGGCCCCAGGGATAAGTCCGCCAAAGTAGCCGCCGGAAAAAAATCGGCAACGACCAGCAATAAAGATTCTTTCGACAGCAGTAACAGCCAAAAAACCGATGCAACAACGTCCGTCAAACGCAAAAAAAGTTCGGCAGGAGGCTCTCAATCTGGCGGCAGTTCCGGTGGCGGCTCAGGCGACAATGAAACAAAGATTGTCGCAGATATCGCCAATAACTCCATCATTGTGGTCGCCACGCCTCAAGAATATTCAAAAATCCTTCCAGTGATCAAGCAGTTGGATATTATCCCTTTACAAGTATTGATAGACGCCACAATCGCAGCAGTTTCGTTGAATGATGATTTACAATATGGTATTCAGTGGTATTTGGCGAAAGATGCCAGTGGCATTGGTAGCACCCCAACGGCTGTAGCCGGAGCAAAATTTGGTACTGCCGCCGCTACCGCTGCCGCTGCCGCTGCAACGGGTGGGCTAAGCGCCATTTATAGCTCAGGGGCTATCAAAGCTTTATTAAATGCACAAGCCAATCTGGGAAATGTCCAAGTAATTTCATCGCCGTCGCTGATGGTCTTAAATAATCAGGAGGCCAAAATAAATGTGGGTGACCAAGTCCCCATCCAAACCAGCAGCCTATCCAATGCCATCGCCAGCACCGGCACAAACACAGGCACAGGTTTTGCCCAAGCTAACCAAATTCAATACAAGGATACAGGGGTTATATTGGAAGTTACGCCTAGGGTCAATTCAAGTGGTATGGTCATTATGGATATCCACCAAACTGTCAGCACACCTGTCGCTACAACGACTGGTGTTTCAACATCGCCAACAATTCAAAAGAAAGAAATCGAAAGTTCCGTGGCAGTAAAAGACGGTGAAACCATTGCTTTAGGTGGACTAATAGAATCTAAAAAGAATTATCTCAAGAATGGGATTCCTTTCTTACATGAAATACCGTATATCGGTTCATTATTTGGTGATACGACTTTAAAAGATGACAAAACTGAATTAGTGGTATTGATTACCCCTCGTGTCGTCACATCAAAACAAGATGCTAGGGTCATCACCGATGAATTCAAGAGAAAGCTGACAGGCCTGTACTACGATCCAGCTAAACCCAAGAAAAAGGGTGATTGGTGGCGCGCAAGAAACTGGTAAAAAAATTCAAGACTGGCTAAGTAACAGTGAAGCTGCAAACGAGTAGCCGCCTGCCAATTCATCAAAATTGGGAACATCCTTATAGGGCAGCACGCCCCGCAACGGCGCATCCAGCCGTTTTTTTATCATGGCGATATTTTCTTCGATGCACCGTTCATTAGGGTCGGTGCAAACCGCAATCCAACCAGCACAACTAACACCGCTGCTTATTATTGCCTGGTAAGATAACTTTGCGTGGTTGATACAACCTAGCCTAATCGCCACTACGAGTAGCACAGGCAAGCCTAGCGCCGCCGCAAGGTCGCTGTTATCCTGGCTTTCATTCAGTGGCGAATACCAACCGCCAGCCCCTTCAACCAGGATGGCGTCGGCGTAATCGCTGATGGCATTAAAACCATCAACAATAACAGCCAAATCGACGGGATTATCCTTCCCGGCAATATGCGGGGAAACGGGGAGTGAAAAAGCATAAGGATTAATTTGCCGATAATCCAGCTTGACTGTCGCATGTTCCTGGAGCAAAAGCGCATCATCATTAACCAGCATACCGTCTTTGAGGGTGCATCCTGAAGCCACGGGCTTCATGCCGATAACCGATTTCCCTTGATTTTTGAAATACTGCATCAGGGCGACGGTTGCCCAGGTTTTGCCTATGTTGGTGTCCGTTCCGGTAATAAAATACCCTTGCTCCATCTTGAGTTATACCCTGGCCGCAGCTGTAATGACTTCAAACGTCGCCGACACCAAGCCATTTTTGTCTTGCTGTTGGTAAGCACAAATCATGCGTTGCATGGCTGATTTGCGCGTCAGCTGCTTATTGCAGCCTTCCAATACAGTATGTGCACCCCATTGCTTTAACTCGGCCATCAAGTCCCAAACGGATTCATAGGTTGAAATATAAGTGCAAGTTTCCACCTCGACCTGCTTAAATCCCACTTGATACAGATAATCCGTTAATTGCCCCGCACTGACAAACGTATTCACATGGGCATAATCGTCAACTTCTTGCCAGGCGTACCTTAACTCAGACAATGTTTGCTGCCCAAAGGTGGTGAAATAAAACTGGCCTTCCGACCTCAATATTCGCTTTATGTCGGCCAATGTTTTCTCCAGGTTATTGCACCATTGGAAGGCTAAGTTGGAAATAACTAAATCCGCCGATTGTGCCTGTAGCGGCAAATATTCTGCATCCGCACAGAGAAAAGTAACCTTATTATTATTTTTCAATTTACTGCGAGCCAGCAGCAACATGGGCAAAGCAATATCCAGCGCAACAATTTGTTCGGGTACAACGTGTTTTCGACCTAAAATCTCGTTGACAACAAAACCCGTACCACAGCCTATATCGATAACCGTATCAAGCCGACCAACATTCCCTATCCGCTGTATGAGCTGTCCACCAACTTTCTGCTGCAATAAGGCAACGCTATCATAAGTTGTCGAAGCCATTGCAAACGATTGTTTTATCTTGGTCTTTACCCGCATTATCCCTTATCCATAAAACGACGTACTGCATTAACCAATGCTTCTTGATGCGACAAGAATGGCACATGCCCTGCCCTGTCAATCACGGTTAAAGCCACGTCTGGCAATAATTCATGCATCTTTACCCCGACGGAAACGGGGATTAAGGTATCCAGTCGACCTAAAATAACCGCAACGGGTATTTTAAGATTGGCAAACACATCCCTTAAATCAGCTTGTTTAAGGATATCCAATCCTTGCTGCAAGGTATGTTGACTGGGTTCTGGCGTTTCAAAAACCAAGGTTTTTAACTCCTGCAAAGTGGCCTTCTGGTTATCCAAGCCTTTAATATGCAAAGACAAAAACCGGAGCAAAGTAGTATGTACATCTTGTTGCAAACTTTCCGCGAACTTGTCGAGAACCGTAACATCCATGCCCGACCAGGCATCATTTTTTACAAAACACGGTGTTCCGGCAAGTAAGGTCACTTTATTGACACGGCTTGGAAAACGACGGGCAATCTCCAGCACGAAAGCTGCACCGAGTGACCAGCCTAGCCAGCAACAAGGTTCATTAGGGATGGCCCCTACCAAGGCTGTGCTAACCGTTTCAAGCGTGAATGGCTTAATCGCCCCACTTCGTCCATGCCCAGGCAAATCAACCAAGGTTACTTGATAATGTTTCGCCAGTCCTTTTGCAAACGCCCGCCAAATGCCGCTGTGCATTGCCCAACCGTGGACCAGCACGATAGGCTTGCCCTGCCCGAAAGTTTCCGTATGAATGTTGGTCATGCTATGGCTTTAGCGAGGGCATCCAGTAACTGATCGATTTGAAGTTCTTCGTGCATTGCGGAAAAAGTCACGCGTAATCTTGCAGCATTGACAGGCACAGTGGGCGGCCTGATTGCGCTGACCAGAAAGCCTTGGTTAAATAAGGCGTTGCTAACGGCAACGGCTTGTTCTGATTCGCCAATTAAAATCGGTTGAATGGGCGAAGTCGATGCCATCAAAGGCAAGCCTAATTGTTCCGCGCCCGTCCTGAAACGGCTGGTTAACTGCCTGAGCTTTTCGCGCCGCCAGCCTTCCGATTGGATAAGCTTAAGGCTGGTGCGCGTCGCTTCCGCGATGACAGGCGGCAAGGCAGTGGTATAGACATAAGGCCGTGCCCGTTGGATCAAAGTTTCAATCAATTCTTCCGAGCCTGCGACAAAAGCACCGAATGTGCCGAATGCCTTGCCCAATGTGCCAACAAGTACCTGCACATCGTCTTGGCTTAGCTTCAATTCTTCAAGAATACCGACGCCATTGTCGCCCAATACACCCAACCCGTGAGCATCGTCCACCATCAACCAAGCATCATGCCGTTTGGCGACAGCCGACAAGGCTTGCACAGGCGCAATATCGCCGTCCATGCTGAACACGCCGTCAGTCACAATCAACCTACGGGAAATCCCCTCTCCCTTTGGGAGAGGGCTAGGGTGAGGGATATCAACAGAATTCTTATTTGCTTCGCTATTTCCTAATAGATTTTGCAAATGCTCTACATCCCCATGGGCATAACGCTTAAACCTCGCCCCCGACAACAAACCGCCATCCAGCAAGGACGCATGGTTCAAACGGTCTTCCAACACCGTATCGCCTCGCCCGACCAAGGCCGAAATCGCACCCATATTCGCCATGTAACCCGTGGAAAACAGCAAAGCGCGATCACGTCCGGTAAAGGCCGCCAGCTCCTCTTCCAACGCATGATGGGCACGGCTGTGGCCGCAAATCAAATGCGCCGAGCCGCTGCCCACGCCGTATTTGTCCGATGCAGACTTGAAGGCATTGATGACATCAGGATGGTTAGCCAAGCCTAAGTAATCGTTGCTGCAAAAGTTGACGACAGCTTTGCCGTCGCAAATCAGGTTAATGCCTTGCGGGGATTCAACAATGCGTCTTGAGCGGCGCAAACCCTGTTGCGACCGTTCGTCTAGCTTTAGGGATAAATCAAACAAAACAGAATCTTACAAATAAAAGTAGGGTGCATTCCATGCACCTTAGTATTTGGTGCGTAAAACACACCCTACGATACTTGTTATACATTTAACCTTTAACCCGTTTATCTATTATGCATGCGTTAATGAATTGCCTCCCCCATCCAGTGGCTTGAATAAATTTTTGCTCGAATCCAATAAAGAATTCTTCGTTTCCATCAATTTGATTTTTTAGCTGCTCTAGGCTTGGGTCGCTAGTTAATATTTCATATGCTTTCGGGTCATTTATTCTTTGGCCTGATGGAATTTCAAGAATTCCTAAACGACAAAGATTATCTAGATAATTTGCGGTTAGTTGAGGATGTTTGCAGTTTGATAAGACTCCTACTTGGGATACATTTCTATGTAACACATTGAATGAGCTATCATTTTTGTTATTTAACCTAACATCGACCATTGGGAAATTCTGCGTCGAAGCAAATAGTTTAAGAATCAAACCTTCATCGGGTGAAAGGTTTTTAATCATGTCAACAAATGATGGATGTGCTTCTAGAACAGTTTTCGAGTCCAAGGAGTTGGCTATTAAATTGGCAAACATATCTTGGAGGGTCGGATCTTGCCCAGTGAACTTTAGTGCTTCTACGGCTGGACCAACGATATTCGTAGGAGGGGTTGTTATTCTATCTTCTGGCACGTTCTCTAGTTTTTCAGTTACTCTGGTTTCCAAAAATTCTTTTATCTGATCGTAACCCCATACAACAAGCGAAATAGGTGCCAATGCAACATTAACAGCCTTCCCCAATGTACCCAGAGCTTTACCAGTTTCCTTTGCTAGAGGCTGAATTGCGTCTTCATAAATCGGAACAGCTTTAGCCAACGCTGTAGCAGAATCGATTGTTTGTTTAACTATTCCTCCGACTTGCTCGTTGCTTTCTTGGTTAGAATCTTCGTTCATGAATCATTCCTATGCATAGCTGTTGATTGTAACCCACCCATATTCACCCCCAACCTCTCAAACAAAACCTTATCCTGATTAGTCAGCGGATTATCCGTCGTCAGCAGTTTCTCCCCATAAAAAATCGAATTCGCCCCGGCCAGGAAGCATAACGCCTGCATCTCGTCACTCATGTTGTTGCGTCCGGCAGAGAGCCGCACACGGGATTGTGGCATCATAATCCGCGCTACGGCAAGGGTTCGGATAAACATGAATGGATCAAGCTCTTCCGCACCCATCAGGGGTGTCCCTTCGACTTGCACCAGCATGTTGACGGGGACGCTTTCAGGATGCTTGGGCATATTGGCCAGTTCGATCAGCAGGTTGGCGCGGTCTTGGTCGCTTTCGCCCATGCCGACGATGCCGCCGCAGCAGACGTTAATCCCGGCATCGCGCACCCGTGTCAACGTATCCAGGCGGTCTTGATAGGTGCGGGTGGTGATAATTTCGGAATAGAATTCTTCGGACGTATCCAGGTTGTGGTTGTAGTAATCCAAGCCACCTTCTTTCAGTTTGGCGGTTTGTTCATCGGTCAACATGCCCAAAGTAACGCAGGTTTCCATGCCTAACGCTTTGACGCCTTGCACCATTTCCACAACTTTTTCGACATCCTTATCCTTCGGTCTACGCCAAGCTGCGCCCATGCAGAAACGGGATGCGCCTTGTGACTTAGCCTGCTGCGCGGCTGCAATCACATCCTCAACGCACATCATCGGCTCCGCTTTCAAGCCGGTATCGTAACGGGCGCTTTGGGGGCAATAGCCGCAATCTTCCGAACACGCGCCGGTCTTAATGCTCAATAAGCTGCTGACCTGGACTTCGTTCGGATCGAAATACTGCCGATGGACAGTTTGTGCCTGATAAATCAAGTCGTTGAACGGCAGGGCAAACAATGCCAAGACTTCATCCAAATGCCAGTTATGGCGAATACGTTCAGGGTTTGCAGACATTCTTTAAATCTCCCATTACAATAATGGCTTAAGGGTAAAAAGCGACGAACTCATTTGTCAACCCATAGCAATGAAAAAAGTTTACAACTGGTTAGCCATTATACAGGACACCCTGTTCCCGCCTACCTGTATTTTGTGCGGTAACAACGGCTTTAACCGATTAGACATTTGCGAATCCTGTTATCACCGCCTGCCTAGGAACAACCTGTGCTGTTATCGTTGCGCGGAAACCTTTGCTTCCCCTATTGCCGTCCCTGTGCTCTGCGGTCGTTGTCTCAGTGAAACACCTGCATTTGATGAAACCCACGCACCCTTTATCCATCAAGACGAAATCCGATATTTGATTACAGGGTTAAAATTTGGCGCACAATTCAAAAATGCCCGCTTGCTGGGTAGCCTATTGGCTGACTACCTTGACAAAACGGCAGAAAAACCGGATTGCATTATCCCCATACCGCTGCACAAAGCCCGCTATCATGAGCGGGGATTCAACCAAGCACTGGAAATTGCCCGAACCGTCTCGCTTTCCCTAAAAATTCCCATCGATTGCGCCAGTTGCGTCCGCCATAAAGACACGCCGCACCAAACTGGCTTGTCCGCCAAAAAACGCCGCCAGAATTTGCGCCGTGCGTTTTCCATACAAAAACCCTTACGTGGCCGTCATATTGCGATCCTGGATGATGTGATGACGACGGGATCTACGGCGAATGCGTTGGCGGCTGAATTAAAAAAGGCGGGAGCAAGCCGGGTTGACGTTTGGGTTTGCGCGCGAGCTTGAGGGGACATGTAAAAATCACACCTAACGCCTTCTATCCAAACTTCGTTATTAACAGCTGGACTCGCGGCTTTATTTATCTGATACGTTTGCGCTTGCCCATTTGCAGCTTTCTCCAAAATATCGAAAAAAGATGTTACTTTTTCCTTACGAATATTTTAAAAATGTGATGAGGTTGGCAAATAAACAAATTGCATCGGAGTATATTTTTTTTCGACTTACTTAGGCTTGGCTATTTAATGCGTTAAATCTATTCACCTTAATACTTTCAAGTGACATCACTATTCTGATGGTCATAAATCGAAAGTTTTCAGCCCTCTTTGGGTTGAAACAGGCATTAAGGGGTGGAGATCATTAAGTTACAAAAGTCGAGGTAAGCCATATAAACCGTTAATTGGGTTGATTTAGTGCTTGATCTGTCTTTGTAAACAAGCAGTTAAGCCCTGTTAAACGAATCTAATAATATTCCGAGGTGTTAACATGAAAATGAATAATTTTTCCTTTACAGGATTTAGAAATGAACTGCCCCACCTAAGCTTTTTTAGCGCTTTAGTGGTGGATGATTACGGCCCTGCAAAAAGATTGTTAGAAGCCAGCCTTTCCAATTTACCCCAAATTGGTGAAATTGACCTTGCCGATAGCGGTGAAGAAGCGCTAATAAAAGCAGGGAGAAAGCAATACGACCTTATTTTTCTGGATGTTACGATGCCCGGTCTTGACGGCTTTGAGACCTGCGTACGAATTCGGGAAATCAAAGGTTATGAAATCACACCCATTGTTATGGTATCCGGCAATGCTTCGCCAGACAGTTTCTCTAAATGGGCGGACTCTGGGTGCACAAGCTATGTGACCAAGCCCATCAAGCAAGAATCCTTTCGTAGGCTTAACATGAAAATGTTTTCTTGGTTGGAGGAATTTAAAGCGGCTTGAGCAATAAACTGGATTGATGCGGACAGTGGGATGACAGGCGGTTTGCTTATTACAAGCCGCCTGTCACACTTAGCAAAGAATTAGGCCTGCAAACTTTGCGTTCCCATTGCACTTTCAATTTGGCTGAACAGTTGCTTTTCGTTGGCGCTGAAACGCTCGCCGCCGAAACCCAGGAAACCGCCTTCTGTGGCTGCCATCGCCACTTTTTCGGCAATGGACATCGCCCATTGCTTATATTCGGTCGCTTCTTGCGGAGATGCCTTGGCTTCCAACAGTGCGTTCACTTCTTTACAGTCCTCTACCATTTGCGCCTGAAATTTCTGGGCAGAATCGACACCTTTAGCCTTAAATCGTTCCACACCCCAATCACGGACTTTTTTCATTTTACCCATTGCCACGGATGCACCACCCTGGACATTGGGCAATATCGCCTGGATCAGCGCATTGTCGGGATAGTCTTTAACGCCCGCCATCACAGCCTGGGCATTGACGAACATTTCTTTACCCGTGCCAAACATGCCGCTATTCCCGACAAAAGCCATCGCGGCCCCGATGATGTGGGGGGTGTTTGCCAATAGGTTTAGTTCTTCTTCTGTGTAATTCAAGCTCATGGGCGGTCTCCCTTGCGGTTAGGTCAAAAACCATTACCCGACCATAACACCGGAAACGGTTTGGTGGCATTCTAGCCTTAAATCCTTGTTACGCCCAAGGTTAATATGAGCAGAATAAAATCAGGCCAAATGTCCAGGCCGGTTAGGCGGGGCAGACAAAACCAGCGATAAGCTTGAAATGTCGGGTTTCGTTTCTTAATCCTACTTACAGGCTATTAAGATGCGTCAAAGCAATTGCATCTAAAGCCCGCTCTCTGTATCCTGCCCACCATGCAAATACACCTGATTTCCGTAGGTAACCGTATGCCCGACTGGGTAAAGTCAGGGTATGAGGAATATGCCAAACGCTTGCCACGGGAATACGAGTTGATCCTTAAAGAAATTCCACTCGCACATCGGAGTAAAAACTGTGATGTTGCAAGAACTTTAAAAGAGGAAGGGGAACGGATGAATGCGGCAATACCCGTCGGAGCGCATAGTGTGGCATTGGATTTATCGGGAAAATCATGGGCTACGCCAGAATTAGCGTTGGCATTAAAGCGGTGGCAGGAAATCGGTAAACCGATCGCCTTATTAGTTGGCGGCCCCGATGGTTTGGCGGATTCCGTCAAGTCCAAGGCATCGGAGTTTTGGAGCTTATCCCCACTGACTTTTCCACATCCCTTGGTACGCATTGTCGTCGCCGAACAACTTTACCGTGCCTGGAGCATCCTACAAAATCATCCCTACCATCGTTAATGTCCTCTCCAATTATCCTGGCTTCTGCCTCACCACGACGTAAAGAATTGCTGGCGCAAATCAATATTACGCCACTTATTCACCCGGTTGACCTTGATGAAACACCGTTACCCAATGAAAAACCTTTGGCTTATGTGCAACGGTTAGCGGCTGATAAATCGGCCTTATGCGCTACTATATTACATTCAGAATTGCCAATTCTGGCGGCGGATACGGTGGTTATCCTGGACGATAGCATTATGGGAAAGCCAAAAAATGAGGCCGATGGCATCGAAATGCTGACGCGCCTATCTGGACGCACCCACCAAGTCTATACGGCGATTTCATTGCGCGGAAGCCAACATTGGCAAGCGGTAAGCATCACTGACGTGACGTTCAGGAGACTGTCTGAACCCGAAATACGCGCCTATTGGCAGACAGGTGAACCGGCCGATAAGGCCGGAGCCTACGCCATACAAGGCTTAGGCTGCTCATTTGTAAAGTCGATTACGGGCAGCCATTCCGGCGTAATGGGCTTGCCATTATTTGAAACCGCAGAACTTTTGGCGAAACAAGGACTCCATTTATTGGTATGAGTGAAGAAATTTTGATAAACGTCACGCCGCCGGAAACCCGTGTAGCCGTCGTGGAAAACGGCGTATTGCAGGAACTTATTATCGAACGCAGCCGGATGCGCGGACTGGTGGGCAATATCTACAAAGGCGAAGTGTGCCGCGTGTTGCCGGGTATGCAGGCCGCTTTTGTCGATATTGGCCTGGACAGGGCGGCATTCCTACACCTTTCCGATTTGTGCGCACGGGATCTGGAAAAAAAAGGCTCGGAAAATATTGAGGCTTATTTGCATGAGGGCCAACAGATAGTCGTTCAGGTCGTCAAAGACCCACTGGGCACCAAAGGCGCACGGATTACGACGGAAATTTCGATTCCCTCTCGCTTTCAGGTGTACATGCCTTATGCCAACAACTCCGGCGTGTCACAGCGCATTGAATGTGAAGAGGAGCGCACCCGCCTAAAAACTTGTCTTGACACGTTCAGGAAACAAAACAAATGCGGCGGCTTTATCGCTAGGACGGCAGCAGAAAGTGTCGAAGAACCGATTTTGATGGCCGACATGACGTTTCTATTAAAACTGTGGGAATCCATCTCTGCCAAAATTGCCAGCGCAAAAGCCAAGGAATTTATCCATAAGGATTTGCCGCTCAGTGTGCGTACCTTAAGGGATTTATACAAGGAAGGCATAGAGCGGGTCAGGGTGGATTCCAGGGAAACCTATCACCGTTTAATCGAATTTGCGGAAGTATTCGTCCCAGAAATCGTCCCAGTCGTCGAACATTACACGGGCGACTCCCCCTTATTCGATATTTACAGCGTTGAAGATGAAATCCAAAAGGCCTTGGAGCGCAAAGTTACCCTGAAATCCGGTGGGCATTTGGTGTTTGACCAAACCGAGTCAATGACGACGGTGGACGTCAACACGGGCGGTTATGTCGGCGGCAAAAACCTGGAGGAAACCATCTTCAAGACCAACCTGGAAGCGGCGCAAACTATTTCCAGGCAACTCAGGTTGAGAAACCTTGGCGGCATCATCATTATCGATTTTATCGACATGCAAAGTGACGACCACAAAAAGCAAGTGCTGCAGGCCTTGGAACGCTGTCTGGAAAAAGACCGCGCCAAGACCAAAATCACTGAAGTGTCCTCTCTAGGCTTGGTCGAGATGACCCGTAAACGGACACGGGAAAGCCTGGAGCATATCTTGTGCGAACCGTGCAGCGCCTGTGGTGGCCGCGGTGTGCTGAAAACCTCAGAGTCAATGTGCCTGGAAATATTCCGCGAAATCATCCGTGAAGTCAGGCAATACAAGGTGCAAAAACTGCTGGTACTGGCATCCAATAGCGTGGTCGAGATGCTGCTCGATGAGGAAGCCGACATGTTGGCTGAACTGGAGACGTTTTTGGGTGTGCAAATCAAGTTCAGGGCGGAATCAGAATACAACCAAGAACAATATGACGTGGTGCTGCTTTAGCTCAGTTGCGCTATCGAAAAGGCAATCATTGGTTATAATAATCCCCTTATGATCCATCACGTCACCCGGGCAACCCGACACCTGATTTTCTGGTCTTTAGTGATTATCGCTATCACACTCAGCAGTGTAAGGTTAGTGATAATAGGCATAAAAGGGTATAAAACCGACTTAGAAAACCAAATTACCGCAATTGTAGGGGCGTCCGTAAAACTTGGCCGTATAGGGGCCAAAATGCGCGGGATTAGCCCCGAACTCGTGCTTAAAGACATTGATATTGCCTCTACCCTGTCCGTAGGAAAAACCGCCATCCACCTGAATGAAATCCGCTTAGGCATCAACTTGGGCGAATTTTTATATAACCGGGATGTATTGTCTTCGTCCTGGGTTGCCTTGGTGGGCGCAAGGCTTTCGGTGACCCGCAAGCAGGACGGGCAGTTTACGGTTGAAGGCTTAAGGGCAGGCAATGAACAACCCTTGTGGTTGCTGCAAGGACGGCGCTATGAAGTGTTGCAAAGTCAAATTACCTTCCAAGACCAACAAAAAGGGAGGACACCACTCGTGCTGGATTCGGTCAATTTGGCCATCATGAATGACGGCAACCATCATCGAATCAATATGCTGGCCGAATTGCCAAAACCAGTCGGCGACCGCTTAAAAGTAATTTTGGATTTCGATGCGGGTGATAAATTTTCGGACATTAAGGGGACATTGTTTTTGGAAGGCAACAATGTTAAGCCGCACGGGCTTTTTTCCACCTACCTGCCTTTCGAAATCGACATGAAGACAGGCTCTACCGATATTAAAGCCTGGAGCCAATGGGAACAGGCAAAACCCGTTTCCATCAAGGTCGAGAGCCAAATAAGGCAAGCCATCTTTTCAAGAAAAGACAGGGGGCCTTTCCCCATCAGCCATCTGGATGCGCAAATCAATTGGCGGTTGAACGGTCAACAGTGGCTAGTCGACATTAACCGGTTCTTATTGGACTCATCAGGCCCAAATGACAAGGTCAGCAAAAAATGGCCGGATGCCATACTCCACCTGGCAGGGGAAAAAGCGTCGGACACAGGCATCCAAAAGCTAACAATGATTGCCAAACAAGTCGATTTGGCGGAAATTTCCAAACTATTACATTTTTTTGCGCCATTGACTGACGAACAATCCCAGTTATTAGAGCAAACCCGAGCAACAGGTTTGTTAAAGGATTTCGCCCTATATGCTGAACCTGAAACAAAAGGCTTTGCCCTTGCAGGTTGGTTCGACGGAATTAGCGTTGAACCCGTGCTTTCCATGCCAGGAATGGCAAATATAAGCGGCCAAGTAAAGGGCAGCGATACGCAGGGTGCAATCGGGCTGGATAGCCAGGATAGCCGCCTCAACCTCCCCCGGTTGTTCAGCAAGCCTTTAGTTATCGATCAAATAAAAGGACAACTTAATTGGCGGCAAGACAAAGACCAATGGGCATTATCTGCCCCTGCAATTGCGTTGGATAGCCCGGCATTTAAGAGCGAAAGCCGCTTGCATGTAGAACTGCCAAAGGGCGAAGAGAAACCTTTTGTCGACCTGCAAACGTCATTCAAAAGCGATGATATAAGCCACATTGCAGCTTACCTCCCAACCAAGATCATGAAGGAAAAACTTAAGGCTTGGCTGGAATCGGCTTTCATAGGCGGCAAAGTTACCAAAGGAAACATATTGCTCTATGGCAAGGTGAGTGATATCCCTTTCGCTGACGGTACGGGTGTCTTGGAAGGCTATGCTGATGTCGAAAAACTTGAACTTAGCATTCATCCTGAATGGCCGCATATCTCAAGTATCAATGGACGGGTTAGTTATGAGCATAACAATATTATCGGCTTAGGTAAAAGCGGCAAAATGGGGCATGTTGATATCAACAATGCAGCAATCCTAATTCCCCGTTTAGGGAGTCACGATGAGCGCCTGTTCATTAAAGGCGAAGCCCAAGGGGGCATCAGCGATGTCTTGAATGTCTTGCAACAAACGCCTTTGGCTAACAAGGTATCGCCCGTGACAAAAGCGACAACAACTAAAGGCACGACTAAAGTTGCGGTCGATTTGACAATACCTTTATGGAAAGGGCAAGAGCTAGTAACCGATGGCAGCGCCCAATTGAAAAACGCCGAGTTAACTGTAAACAAGCTTGACCTTAAAGTTAACAACATCAATGGTGACTTGAAATTCAACAAACACGGTATTTATGGCGATAAGATCCATGCGAACGCATTTGGGCAACCGATACAGGTCAATATTACCCAAGCCGACCAACAAACACTTATCAATGTAGACGGCAGCGCTAAAGTCAGCGATATAGAAAACCTATTTGGTTGGTCGCCATCGCAACTGGCGGATGGCGAAGGGGACTATCAACTGCAATTACAATTGCCGAATTCCACAGTCGACCTCCCCACACAAGTCAATGTTAAATCGACTTTGCAAGGGATTGCATTACAGCTACCTGGGACATTATCCAAAACCAAGGAACAAAGAAAACCTTCTTCAGTTACGGTCAAACTAAGCGACGCATCCATCCTGCCCATTGCCTTGGACTATAACCATGAATTGAAAGCCGCGCTCAACCTTAACGCTGCCGACCAAAAAATCAATGCCGGTCATGTCTTGATAGGTCATGGCGAGGCGATCCTGCCCAAGGTTGCCGAATTAAAACTGGAGATTAACCGGGAGCAGTTGCAGTTACAGGATTGGCTAAATTTAGCCGCCACTCAACAGCCGGGAAAACCCAACATTAATATCAATAATATTAATGAAATAAAAATTCACAGCGCATCGGCAATATGGGATAAAGCGCCGTTAGGTGCTTTTGATTTGTCCTTAAAGCGTAATTCCAAGGTCTGGGCAGGTGAAATTGACAGCAATCTCGCTAAAGGAAAACTTCAATTTCCCCTTGAAACAAGGGATGCCAACCCAATTATGATGGAAATGGACATGCTTAACCTGTCCGCCATAAAGCAGTTAAAAACGCAGGGCACTTCTACTGAACGAGATTTCAACCCTTTGCTTAATATCCAAAGCAAAAAGACCTTATTGCAATCTAAAAACCTGGGTCAACTCGTTTTAGAAACGGTACGTACACCCAAAGGGATCAACATAAAGCGATTGGAATTGACAGGCGATGACGAAATACTGCTGGCGACAGGAAACTGGCAAGACAAGGGATTGACATCGTCCACCCATCTCAACGGCAAACTTGAATTGAAAAAAGCCGACCAATTCCTGGATAAACTCAATATAACCAAAGATTTGACCGACACCACAGGAGCAATTGACTTTGATCTCAGATGGAATGCGCCGCCCTTGCAATTGGCGCTACCTAACCTACAGGGGACGATGGACGTTAACTTAAAAAGCGGCCGTATCTTGAGCATTGAACCCGGTTTTGGCCGAGTGTTGGGAATCCTTGCAATGGCGCAATGGATTAAGCGCTTGCAATTGGATTTCAGCGACATTTATGCGGAAGGCTTAACATTAAACAGCATCAAGGGGCATTTTGACCTATCGAATGGCAAAGCGACAACCAAAGGATTGATCATCGACGCTGTCCCCGCAAAAATCACGATTATCGGAGATACGGATCTGGTTAACCAAACAGTCGACCATGTGATCAAGGTGGTGCCCAAAAGTTTAGACGCGCTTCCCATTGCTGGTACAATTGTTGGTAGGGTCGCCGCTATGGTTGGTAAGACTTTGACGGGCGAAGACCAAGAAGGTTTTTTCTTTGGGACACAGTATCTCGTGAAAGGCAGTTGGGACGACGTGAAAATCAGTTCACAACATGAAAATGATGGCCTATTCCAAAAAACCTGGAATAGCATTACCGACTTTCCGTGGGCGGGCAACGACAAACAACAATAAAGGGAAGAAGAAATGAGCAAGTGTGCAGCCATTCAAATGGCATCAGGTCCCAGCGTCAGTTCTAACTTGTTGGAAGCCGGAAAACTGATTGCCGAAGCAGTCAAGACAGGCGCTAAACTGGTCGCCTTACCGGAAAATTTTGCCATGATGGGTGACCGTGAGCTAGATAAGGTCAAGATTAAGGAAGTCGACGGTGTTGGGCCTATCCAACAGTTCCTGTCGACAACCGCCAAAAAACATGGCGTGTGGCTGATTGGCGGCACGATCCCTATAGCTGGCGATGATGAGAATAAAGTCCGTGCGGCGTGCTTGATATATGACGACCACGGCGAACGGGTCGCCCGCTACGACAAGCAACATCTTTTTGATGTCAATGTGCCGGGTACGGACGAAGTGTACCGTGAGTCTGACAGCATAGAGCGTGGTGACAAGCTGTTGGTTATGGATACGCCATTTGGCAAATTGGGTATCGCCGTCTGTTACGACCTGCGTTTCCCTGAATATTTCCGTAAAATGGTCGCGCAAGGCATGGAAATTTTAGTTATCCCGTCGGCATTCACTGCCAAGACCGGTTCAGCCCACTGGGAGGTATTGCTACGGGCACGCGCCATAGAAAACCTCTGTTATGTCATCGCACCCAACCAAGGCGGGTTCCACCTCAATGGCCGTAAAACCTATGGGCATAGCATGATTATCGATCCCTGGGGTTTAGTGCTGGATTGCTACAAAACCGGCGCGGGTTTTGTCGCTGCGGACATAGACCTTGAAAAACTCGGCAAAGTACGCAGTGCTTTTCCTGTTCTTGACCATAGGCGGTTTAACTGTGAGTAAGATGCAAAATATAGCAATTGTGCTGGCTTCACTGTTATTGCTGGCATGTTCCTCCAACAATTCGCGTTACAAGGATAACGCCAGCCTAGAACGTCCGCCCGAAATGCCTAAAACCACGAGCAATCAAACGCCGGAACAAGTCGCAAGCGAAGAGCTTGCAGCCCCAATAAGGCATCGCGGCAAAGGCCTTAAATCCGATGTTTATAGGACTGAGGGTTCGCCTAGACAATTAACCATCAAACGGGGTTTTGACGAGTCATGGAGCCTGTTAAACCTTGCTATCCACCATAACGAACTTAAAGTGGCCGACCAAGACCGCAGCAAAGGTTTCTATTACATAACCTATAACGGCAATGGCTTTTTCGGAAAAGCGGCCTCGTATTTTAATGACGAGTATGACAAATCGACTTATTTGTTGAAAGTCGAACCGGAAGCCGAAGAAACCCAGGTGACGGCAAGTTTGGCCAATAAGGACGAACAAAATATCCCCAAAAAAGACGGCGAAGAAACTTCCGACGACCCGCCTGTCCATGTATTTCAAGACAAATCGGAAAATCTTATCGAATTGCTGTACGACACCTTACATGATGATTTGAAGGATGAATAAAAATTCAATTGCAGGCCTTGTTTGAGTTTGCACACAACCCCTACCACTTAATTGATGACATGGAACTACTAACCCAAGCACGACAAACCATACTGGCACCCAACGGGATGCAGGACAGCGACATCCAGCTTATCATGGGCCAGTTGCTGAGCGTACCTGTCGACGCTGCCGACATTTACTTCCAAACCAGCCATTCAGAATCCTGGATGATGGAAGGCGGCATTATCAAAGAAGGTAGCCACAATATCCAGCAAGGGGCGGGCGTACGGGTAGTTTCTGGCGAAAAAACCGGCTTTGCATACAGCGACCGCATCGAACTGCCGGTATTGCTGGAAGCCGCCACCAACGTCAAGGCAATCGCCAGACAAGGACAAGAAGCGCATGTCGGCTTACCCAAAACAGCCAACTGGCCGCATTATTACGCCATCGCCAACCCGCTAAAATCCTTGGAAGACCAGGAAAAAATAGACTTGTTACGTAAGGTCGATGCCGAAACCCGCAAGCTGGACCACCGGATCGAAGAAGTCATCGTCAGCATGGTGGGCGTACACGAAAGTATCTTAGTCGCCAATCAGGACGGTTCGATAGCTGCCGACGTTCGGCCTTTGGTGCGGATGAATGTGTCTGTCATCGTGGTAGAAAACGGCAAACGCGAACAAGGCAGCATGGGCGGCGGCGGACGCACCGATTACAGAAGTTTTATTGCCGACGACACCGCCCTAGAATACGGACGTGAAGCCGTACGGCAAGCCCTAGTTAACCTGGAAGCTGGTGAAGCGCCAGCGGGAAATATGACCGTCGTTTTAGGCCCGGGCTGGCCTGGGATTTTATTGCACGAAGCCATCGGCCACGGACTTGAAGGGGATTTCAACCGCAAAGGCACATCGGCATTCAGCGGTCGCGTGGGCGAGCGCGTCGCATCCGACTTATGTACGGTCGTCGATGATGGTACGTTACCAGGACGGCGCGGCTCCCTCAGCATAGACGATGAAGGCACGCCCACAGAACAAACCGTCTTGATCGAAAATGGCATCCTTAAAGGCTATATGCAGGACAAGCTCAATGCCCGGTTAATGGGCGTTAAACCGACGGGCAACGGTCGGCGCGAATCTTATTCGCATTTGCCTATGCCACGCATGACCAATACCTATATGTTGCCTGGAAGGGACCATCCTGAAGACATTATCAAGTCCGTCAAAAAAGGCCTGTACGCCAAGAATTTTGCAGGTGGGCAAGTGGATATTACCTCCGGTAAATTCGTGTTTTCCGCCAGCGAAGCCTACCTCATCGAAAACGGCAAAGTCACCCGTCCGGTCAAAGGCGCAACCCTGATCGGAAACGGGCCTGATGTGCTGACCAAAGTTTCCATGGTCGGCAACGATCTCCAACTGGACAGCGGCGTCGGCACTTGCGGCAAAGAAGGCCAAAGCGTACCGGTCGGCGTGGGCCAACCCACCATCAAAATAGATGGCATAACGGTAGGCGGCACCAGTGTTTAAGGCTTTAGCCTAAGCAAAAACAGTAACATTAGGAATTCCTGAACTTGTGATTCCAGTCAGGGTTCGACCGTTCGATAGGTTCACGACTCACCACGAACGGAATCACCACCTTGCCGTTCGTCCTGAGCTTGTCGAAGGACTTAATCCTATTTTACATACTTACTCAACGGCGCAATAAGTCAGCAACCGCAGATTAGTGATCGTTTAAATCGTCCTGAGTCAGCAAATACGCCCGATAACTACGCACCAGTGCAAGAAACGCCAGAAAATCATACAAGCCGTGGATGATGATGGGGATTAACAGGTTCCTGTCACCGCCGACATCCAGGGAAAGCCCCAAATAAATGCCCACCAGAATTGCCAAAACGGTATAAAGCGGCGTAATGGCATGTACCAACCCGAAGAGGATATTGCTGGCTATCAAGCCTGCGCTTACCCCCCAGGATGATTCCATCCAGGGTTGGATCACGCCACGAAACAGGATTTCCTCCGATATTCCGGCAATCGCCGCCAGGACGAACAAGTCTGCCCAATGGTGACGGTGCAAGGCGGGCCCTAAATTTTCCAACAAGAAACGCCGGATGGTCACGACGGATTCTGAAGTGATCTGTTCCATTAGCAAAAACAACAGGAATAACGGCACCGTTCCCAGGATTCCAAAGAGAATAGCGCTTTCGGAATAGTGCAACTCAGCAAACGGGTTGATGCCGCTCATCCAGCCTAACACGATTGCAACCAGGATCAGAGCGGCTTCAAACAGGCAGGCGCTTCTGAAAAAACGGTCGGGGCTAAAGGGGGATGTTTTCATGGTAATCTCATATTTTCCCCTCTCCCCTTATGGGTGAGGGTGTCGTCATTCCGGCAGGGAATGCCGGAATTTCGGTCACAGGGATGGTTTATATAATCCGTTCGTGGTGAGCCTGTCGAACCATGAACACAATATTGTGTCGCTATCGCGACCGTTATTTCATGTGGGTTCTCGTACCCACGGACGAGATACTTTTCTTTGCGCGGAAAGCCACATGGATGTGGCGAATGCGGAAAACGCAGGAGCAGTTTTCCGCCAAAGAAAAGTATCCAAAAGAAATCCGCCCGATGCCGCTTGCTTCCTGCGCTCCGTCGTTTTTATCGGGGTTTGCCAGAAAGGACATCCCTGTCCTTCCGGCAAAGCGCGGCTTCCTGCCGCACCCCTAACGGGCTATTCCCGATAAAACCGCCAGTGCTCGGCACGGCATAACGGGATAGGGCGGATAACTGTAGGTTGGGGTGAACTTGTGAACCCCAACAAATATATTGATAATCGTGACGTTGAGGTTCGTTCCTCACTCCAACCTACTGTGCTGCCAATGCCCTTAACGCATAATTTGGTTCTTCGAACAGTATTGAGCGAGTTACTGGCTTATTAATGTTACGCACTTTACCCGCGCAAATAGATTCAACAACTTCTTTAAAATAAGGCTCTACAAGAGGCGACACATGGATACGATTAATTAAGATATCCAAATCACATTCTACAAAAACGCCTTCCCCCACCTCTTTAAGCGAGACTTTAGCCCGCAACTCTTTTTCATGTTCAAAAGACTTTCTTTTCAAAAAAATAGGGTCATGTTTAAGGTATTCTTTATTTGGGTCATTTTCAGGTATGTAAGTTACACTTGCAATTTTCAGGCTTTCTTGATTTTTTATTGATTCTTTTAATTTCCCGATAGTTGATTCAATTGCAATACCTTGTCCCGAAACCGAATACAGTTTCCACATGGCTTCTGATTCATATTCGCTTTTATGCCAACAGCTTACACCTGATTCACGAATATTTTTTTCAAATACCCCTTTTAAAGACGTTAAAAACTTGTCTAATTCATTAACTATATTTAAAGCTTTATTTATTGGAGCATTAACTTCATCATGTACTTCAAATACTTTGCCAAAAGAACGCTGTACATCTGTTGGCAGATTTTTTATTTCCTCATCAAATGATTTGAGATGCCTTATTGCAGTACTTAAATCGCTTATATTTGGTTCCATAACCTTTATAAGGTTTGCACGTTTAATCACGTTATCTTCTAAAATATTCTTAGGGCATACGTATCCCTCAAAAGGATCATCGAATTCACTGGGACATGCGAAATAAAGCGACCCCTTGGAAAGCAAGGAAATAAATTTTGCCAAATCCATGTATTTCCATATTTTTTCTGAAAAGTTTTCCATAGCAACATAACTCGTAAGATGCGCTTTAAGTAGGATGTGCCGAGGAACGAGGCGCATCGTTCGCGATTGATGCGCTTCACTTTGTTCAGCACATCCTACATTTTCTTTAAATTTAATTACTTACGTAACAGCTCGGTAGATTGGGGTAAGGAACGAACCCCAACATAACACCGATCATTATATTTGTTGGGGTTCACAAGTTCACCCCAACCTACGATTACCCGCCTATTCCCTTATGTCGCGCCGAGCACTGGCGGTTTTATCGGGRATTGCCCGAAGGGGTGCGGCAGGGAGGCCGCACTTTGCTGGAGGGACAGGAGTCCCTTCCAGCAAACCCCGATAAAATCGACGGAGCGCAGGAAGCAAGCGGCATCGGGCGGTTTTCTTTTGGCTACTTTTCTTTGTCCGCACAAAGAAAAGTAGCCCGCCTGCCAGTGCGGGAACTGGCATTAGAATAACTGTCGCGTTAGCGACACCTTAATAAACAAACAAAACCAAAATCAAACAATCACCCCATCTTCCATGTGCAACACCCTCCCCATTTTCCCTGCCAGCTCATGGTCGTGGGTGACGATCAGCACGGTGGGGTGAGGGACGAACCCCAACATATTCCATCCATTATTTGTTGGCTCACATAGTTTACCCCAATTACAATTACCCGCCCTATCCCGTTATGCCGCGCCGAGCACTGGCGGTTTTATCGGTAATAGCCCGAAGGGGTGCAACAGGGAGGCCGCACTTTGCTGGAGGGACAGGAGTCCCTTCCAGCAAACCCCGATAAAATCGACGGAGCGCAGGAAGCAAGCGGCATCGGGCGGTTCTCTTTTGGATACTTTTCTTTGACGAGGATTGTACTCCTGCATTTTCAGCATTTACAACATCCATGTCGCTCATCCGCACAATGAAAAGTATACCGCCTACCAATGCGGGAACTGGCATTAAAATAATCGTCGAGGGTAGCGACACATTATAAAATACCCCTCACCCTAACCTTCCACAAGGGGAGAGGGGATATAAGATAGGATTCCGACTATAGATTCGGCCTTTTAATGTCTGAACCGTTCGTGCTGAGATTCGAAGCACACACCGCCTTTCGACAGGCTCAAGGCGAACGGAAACTCAATACTTCACAAGGCCGAATCAATAGTTCACTTTCAAAACGGCGGATTACACCACACGGGAACGCTTTACTTTTATTAATGTCGGAGAGGTTGCACACGAAATTCGCCCTACTATACTTATATTTGCCGCTTCGATAATTTGGAATAAATAAAGTTAACTAAAATCATGTCAGAACAACACCAAAGCACTCCTACCCAATCTGCCTTAATCCGCCTAAAAACCCACATCAACCAAGAAATCATCGGCCAGGAGATTCTGGTTGAGCGCATGTTGATCGGCCTGTTGGCGGATGGCCATCTGCTTGTCGAAGGCGCTCCAGGATTGGCGAAAACCCGCGCCATCAACGTCCTCAGCAAAGGCATTCAGGGCGACTTTCACCGGGTGCAATTCACCCCAGACCTGTTGCCTGCCGATTTGACCGGGACGGAAATCTACCGTCCCCAGCAAGGCACGTTTGAATTCCAGAAAGGGCCGTTGTTCCATAACCTAATATTGGCCGACGAAATCAACCGTTCACCGGCGAAAGTCCAGGCGGCGTTGCTGGAAGCGATGGCGGAACGGCAGATCACCGTCGGGCAAGCCACTTATCCCCTACCGCAATTGTTTATGGTGATGGCAACGCAGAACCCGATTGAGCAAGAAGGCACGTATCCCTTGCCGGAAGCCCAATTAGACCGTTTTTTACTGCACGTCAAAGTGGATTACCCCAAAGCGGAGCATGAAAAAAGCATCCTGCATTTGGCACGGTCAGAAGCGCGTACCGAAGCCGCTAAGCTTAAGCCACCGTTTGAGGCCATCACCCAAAGCACCTTGTTCGCCGCCCGCGAGGAAGTGCTGGATATGTTTATGACCGACAGCTTGGAGGATTACTTATTACAGATTGTCCTGGCGACACGGCATCCATCCGTGTACGGCAAAGACCTTGCAAGCTGGCTGCAATACGGTGCCAGCCCCAGGGCTAGCATTGCCCTGGATAGATGCGCCAAAGCCAAGGCCTGGCTGTCGCAACGGGATTTCGTCAGCCCTGAAGACATCCAGGAACTGGCCTTCGACGTATTGCGTCATCGCCTGATCTTGTCTTACGAAGCGGAAGCTGAAGGCATCACGACCGACCTGGTTATTAAGGAACTTATTGCCAGAATTGCGGTGCCTTGATGGAAAACCCTGGAGCGTTTCTTTTCATGGTTCGACAGGCTCACCATGAACGGAAAAAAATTGACCCTAAGAAAACCCCGTTCGCACTGAGCTTGTCGAAGTGCGGTTTCAAGAGATGATTTGATGTTGTTTGCAAATAAAACCGAAGCTGTTGAAAATCGCATCGCTGTAAACGATTTGGTTTCCGTATCTTTAAAGACGTTGATTGACCTGGCAAAACCCGCCTCCAGCTTGAACTTGCATCGCTTGACGATCCGCGCCCAGCAAAGCGGCGGATATTTGTCTGCGTTTAAGGGCCGGGGCATGGAGTTTGATGAAACCCGCCTTTACCAACCGGGTGATGATATAAGGAGCATCGACTGGCGGGTAACCGCACGGACCGGGAAAACGCATACCAAGCTGTTCCGGGAAGAGCGCGAGAAACCGGTTTTTATCTCGGTGGACAATCGCCCGACCATGCAGTTTGCGACCCGTGGCGTATTCAAGTCCGTACAGGCCAAAAAACTGGCGGCCTTGCTCGCCTGGGTCGCCAACCAGCAGGGAGACCGCATCGGCGGGCAGGTTTTTTCGCAATCGTCGTGCAAGGAACTCAAACCCCAAAACGGCAAACATTCGGTTTTGCATTTCCTGAACGCTTTGGTTATTGCCGATAATCCAGCAGAAAGCACTGATATCACGCTCCCTCAAGCACTGTTCAGGTTATCACAACACGCAAGGCCCGGGAGCTTGGTTTATATCATCAGCGATTTTCGTGGCATGAATCATCAGGTTGAAAATTATTTGCTGAAACTGTCCGAGCATTGTGATGTGGTCTTGATCTTCGTCTATGATCCCTTGGAAAAAGGGCTGCCCGCACAAGGTCGCTACCGCTTTACCGACGAAGCTAGAGAAGTCGTCATCGATACCAGCGACAAGCAACGGATAACAAACTATCAACTTCGCTTTGAAGAACGCCTGCAAAAACTGAAACGAATCGCGTTACGGCGGGGCTTGGCATTGATCCAGTGCAACACCCAGGACGATCCCGTACAACGCCTGAGACACCCATTGGAAGTGCGGTGATGGAATCCAATCAATTACCCCTCCGAGACATCCACCTACCAGAAGCCATCGACTGGTGGCCACCAGCACTAGGTTGGTGGTTGTTGGCAATCCTGATACCCTTGTCGATTGCGCTGATGGTTTGGCTGTATAAGCGCATCACCCGACAAACGGCAATCAAGGCCGCAAGAAAACTGCTGCTACAAATCAAGCAGGATCAGCAATGCGACAACAGCCAAAAATTAAAAGACTTATCGGCACTCATCCGACGTGTGGCCATTAGCGCAACAACCCGAAATAAATGTGCGGGATTAACAGGGCAACAGTGGCTGGAATTTCTTGACCAATCGGTTAAAGGCGCTCCTTTCACACTAGGCATAGGGCAACTGTTAGCGAATGCACCTTACCAAAAATCGCCGCCAAACGAACAGGACATAAACCAACTCACCCGCCTGTGCGAAGATTGGCTCAACGCCCAAACCAAACGTAAAAAATGATTCACTTTGAATGGCCTTGGCTGCTGCTCGCTTTACCCTTACCGCTGTTCGTGCGCTGGCTCTTTCCTGAGCGTTTGGCGGTCGAACAAGCGGCCTTGAAAGTCCCGTTCCTGGACGATTTCTCGGAAGCGGAAACCCAATCCGTCACACAAAATAAAAAATGGCCATTACTGTTAGCATCACTTGCTTGGATTTTGCTGGTCATTGCCAGCACCCGACCGCAGTGGCTGGGCGATCCCATCGAACAGGCCGTCAGTGGGCGCGACTTGATGTTGGCAGTGGACCTGTCTGGCAGTATGGAAGTTGAAGACTTCATCATCAACAAACGGCCTGTGGATCGGCTCACCGCCATTAAATATGTCGCCAACGACTTTATCAATCGCCGCGTAGGTGATCGCTTGGGCTTGATATTGTTCGGTAGCCAGGCTTATCTGCAAACGCCGCTGACCTTTGACCGTAAAACGGTCATGACCTTATTGGATGAATCCGCCATTGGCTTGGCAGGGGATAACACCGCCATCGGCGACGCGATTGGATTGGCGATCAAACGCCTTAACAACCAGCCCGCCGACAGCCGGGTCTTGATTCTGCTGACCGACGGCGCAAATACCGCAGGTGAAGTGTCTCCCTTAAAAGCGGCGGAACTGGCGGCGGCGAACAAACTCAAAATCTATACGATAGGTGTGGGTGCGGATGAAATGGTCGTCCGCAGTTTTTTCGGTTCGCGCAAGGTCAATCCGTCCACCGACCTGGATGAGAAGACCCTGGTCAAGATCGCCGAAAGCACAGGCGGGCGCTATTTCCGTGCCCGCAATGCGGATGAGTTGAACAATATTTACATGTTGTTGGACAAACTGGAACCCATCGAAAAAGACAAACAATTTTTCCGTCCACGCACCGATCTTTTTTACTGGCCCTTGGCGCTGGCATTAGTCTTGTCGTGTTTAATAGGTTTTTATAAGACAGCACAATCATGACCTTATCCGAATTCCATTTCATCAGGCCTTATTGGCTATTAGCCTTACTGCCCTACGCGGTATTGCTCGTTTCGTTGGTCAGGGGCAAACTCAGCCACGGCAATTGGACAGCCGTGTGCGATGCGGCACTGCTGCCTTATCTCTTGCAGGACAAGGCCGTCTCGCAAAACCGCTGGCCGTTGGCAACGGGGGCCGTTGCCGCTTTCCTTGCCATCGTTGCCTTAGCAGGGCCGACCTGGGAACGCTTGCCGACACCCGTGTTCCGAAATGACTCGGCCTTGGTTATCGTACTGGATTTGTCGCGTTCTATGGATGCCGCCGACATCAAACCCAGCCGTTTGGTGATGGCGCGTTACAAAATCGCCGACATCCTAAAGCAACGGAAAGACGGGCAAACGGCGTTGGTCGTCTATGCGGACGAAGCCTTCACCGTCACGCCGCTAACCAATGATACCGAAACCATAACCAACCAGCTATCCGCCTTGACCACGGGCATTATGCCCAGGGATGGCAATAGCACCGCACGGGCTTTGGAAAAAGCAGAAACCTTATTCAAACAAGCAGGCTTGCAAAAAGGACAAATTCTTTTAATAACCGATGGAGGCAGTGTTGACGATGCGATAGCTAAGGCAAAATCACTAGACGCTTACCAACTGCTGGTGTTAGGGGTAGGCACTTCCGATGGCGCCCCCATTGCCCTGAATACAGGCGGATTTTTGAAAGACGATCAAGGCAGTATTGTCGTTGATAAACTCGATGTCCATAGTTTGGAAAAATTGGCGCAAGCGGGTAATGGCACTTATCAATCGTTAACATCGGATGATGCCGATATTCAAGCGTTGCTTTCAACGATGACTTCGCAGTCCCATGAGAAAGGCGAGAAAAATGAAAACCTGCTCCTGGACCAATGGCGCGATGTCGGCCCTTGGTTGTTATTGGTGGTACTGCCGCTGGCGGCCTTAAATTTCAGGAAAGGCCTTTTAGGTATCGCCTTATTGTTTTTACTGCCTTTGCCGAAAAACAGTTATGCGCTAGATATGGATAAGGCCTGGCAAGATTTATGGCTCACCAAAGACCAGCAGGCACAGGAAGCTTATCAACAAGGTGATTTTAATAAGGCCGCAGAGTTATTCCAGAATCCTGACTGGAAAGCGGCTGCCCATTACAAATCGGGTGCTTACGACAAGGCCCTGGCTTACCTGAAAGATAACCCAAGCGCAAACAGCCTCTACAATCAAGGCAATGCGTTAGCCCAATCCGGCCAATTAAAAGAAGCCCTGGATGCTTACAATAAAGCCCTTAAGTTAAACCCTGATGATGACGATACCCAATACAACAAGAAGTTGGTAGAAAAAGCCCTGGAACAACAAAAGCAGGAACCGAAGCAAGATCAGGACAAGAAGCAGGATTCCCAAGACAAGAAAAACCAAGGGGAAAGTAAAAACGGCGATAAATCAGGCCAATCCCAGCAAGACAAAAGCGAAGAAAACAAAGACGACCAAAAGCCTGAACAAAAATCCGAACAGTCACAAAAAAGCACCGAACAGCAGCCTGAAAAAGAAAAGGCCGAAGAACAACAGAAAGACAACCCAATGGAAGTGGCCCAACCCGAACCAGCCGATCCCAAGAAAGACGATAAAAAACCTTCCACCCACGCACAACCCTTAGACACAATGAGCAATGAGGAAAAACAAGCCAATGAGCAATGGCTCAAGCGAATTCCAGATGATCCGGCAGGCTTGTTACGCCGTAAGTTCAAGTATCAGTATAACCAGCGTGGACGACAATAGACCCGTATTGCAGCCGGAAAAGATAGCCTTATGAACACGATAAAACCAATAATTGACCCCCGATACATAAACCCATTGCGAATGGCTTTAGGTAACCCCAGTTTTAACGTCGGCAATCCCGGCCGGAATGACAGCTACCCTAGCTTGCCATACCCAATAAGAAACGGTGTTTTAAGTAACGCCTTATTATCGATCCTAATCCTGATGATTTTAGGATTGTTTTCTCACTATGCCCTTGCCGCCGAAATAACCACCTCCGTTGACCGCAACCCCATCAACATCGACGAATCCTTCAAGATATTTTTTACCGCAAACGACACACCCGATGGCGATCCTGACTTTACGCCATTGGAACAAGATTTCTCCATCCTCAATCAAGGCCAAAGCAGCAACTCATCCTGGGTCAACGGCACTTACAGCAAATCGATACGTTGGACAGTCGAAGTCACGGCAAACAAGCCAGGAAAGTTGGTGATACCGGCCATCCTGTTTGGTAATGATACCAGCGAACCCTTAACGATACAGGTTAACCAAACCGCATCGAATAATGATACGACCCAGTCCAACGAAGAAATATTCCTGGACGTCAAGGCCAGTCCCGAACAGCCTTATGTCCAATCCCAAGTCGTGTACACGATACGCCTTTATCGGCGTGTGGATGTCGCGCAAGCCGAATTGAGCGAACCCGAACTGGCTGATGCCGTGATCGAAAAACTGGGCGAAGACAGTAGCTTTAATACCGTAGTGGACGGCGTGTCTTACCTAGTCACGGAACGCAAATATGCCATTTTTCCGCAAAAAAGCGGCGTGATGACCATCAAGCCCTTAACCTTGACAGCGGCAGTCATTATGGATCGCCAGCCCGATTTCAGGGATTTTTTTGGCTCCAGGACAACTAAGACCAAACGGGTTTTATCCAAGGAAGTCAACCTGAACGTCAAGCCTGCACCAGCCAGTTTTACCGGTAAGGACTGGCTGGCCGCCGAAAAAATCGAGCTATCACAAGAATGGTCAGGCGACATCCAGCAAATGAAAGTCGGCGAACCCTTAACTCGAACCTTGACGTTGCGCGGAGTAGGCACAACCGTCGGCCAATTGCCTGAACTGAGCACCGTCTTAACCGATGCAAACCTTAAGGCATATCCCGACCAACCCGTATTGAACGAGCAGAAGCTGAGCGACGGCATCACCGCATCCAGACAAGAAAAAATAGCCTTGATCCCATCAACGGCAGGCAAGCACATCCTGCCGGCAATTGAAATTCCGTGGTTTAACACCAAGACGCAAACCAGGGAAATTGCCCACATTCCCGCAACGGCCATCACTGTTGTTGGGGCTGGCGAAAACCAGCCCGAAACGACACGAGCGCCTAAACCTTTGGCGGCACCTTCGCTTTCTCTGCCCAAACCCGAAACCGTATCCCCCATTCCGGTTAGCACACTCCCAGACCTGCAAAATATTTGGCTATGGACATCGTTATTTTTAGCCTTGGGCTGGTTGCTTACCTTGGTTTATTTTTTGCGTAAACGACCCCAAAAATTCGGTTCGGATACCGACGAGCCTCAACAGCTTATGGCCGAAACCAGCATCAAAGAAAGCATCAAAAAACTCAAGGAAGCCTGTGCCAATAACGATGCACCAAGCGCCAAAAACGCCCTGCTTTTGTGGGGCAAACAAAAGTTTAATGCCAACAACCTTGGCGCGGTTGCAGGCTGTTGTGATGCACGGCTCAGGGATGAAGTCCTTGACCTAAACCAGACGTTGTATAGCAAAGATAACGGCGGTTGGACAGGCAAAAAATTGATGCAAGCGTTTACCGAAAACACGGCCAGGGAGAAGAAGGGGGCTCGTAACGATGAGCCAGTCCTGGAACCCTTGCATCGCTTATAAGTTAGTGTGTAACTAAGCAAGCCCTTCGACGAGTTCAGGGCGAACGGATTCTTCTTGATTCTGTGTGGTGTATCCTTCGATATGAACTCAGGAGATGTCAGTCCTTATAATTTACGAATTATGCTTAACCCAATTTATCAAAATGTTACAAAATTATGAGATTATAGTTTTCCATATAAATCTCATAATAAGAGGTAAAAACACTAAATATCTCAAAATATATTGCTTATTGTATTAGAGGCTGTTCTCAATTACTTTAACAAATAACCGAAAGCCATTGTAAAATATAGTTTTCACAGATATTTTGTTATGGTCAGAATGGTCTTGAGCGATACAAAATGGGACAG
>NZ_AYLO01000058.1 GCF_000496735.2 Methyloglobulus morosus KoM1 | reverse complement strand
GCTTATGGACTTGATGTCATTGTCTTCAGCAAAAGCATAGTCAAGAATGTAATTTTATGCCTACTTTTTATCAAAACTTAAGCAAATCAAGTTTACACAACTGTATATAACAAGCATATTACAAATATTAACAGAAAGCATTATTTGCGGCATAGCTTATGAAAATAAATTAACAATTAAATCAATGAGTACTGAAAGATAGTTAGTGCGATCTAAGAGGAAATAGTTGAATCAAGCCAAATAGAAAGATCAGTATGGTCCAATCGGATTTAATGGGAAATATAACGTGTTTTAACCAAGCAGTGCTTTATATTCTTCTTCACTAATGACACGAATCCCATTTTCCTTGGCGGCATTGAGTTTTGTTACGCCAACGTCAGTGCCCGTTACCAGGAGGTCGGTTTTCCCCGTGACAGAACTGCCGACTTTTGCGCCCAGGCGTTTGGCCTCTTTAATCATGTCATCACGTTTGCCATGAACCATGGTGCCGGTGAAAACGATAGTTAAGCCAGCGATTGGGCTGGTAAGTTCCTGCTGTCCGGAAATTAAAGGCGTTTGGATGAGGTTGAAACCTAGTCGATAGATTTTCATAAATTCATCTTTAATCATTGCCAGGCTTTCAACAACCGCAGCACTGGTTTTTTCAGCAAAGCCTTCGATGAGGATGATGTCCTCTACCGTTAAGTTAAAGATGTCCAACAGCCGATGATGCTGTAGCAAGCGTTCGCAATTGCCCAAACCCATACGCCAGATGCCGAAGGCGCCGAGAAAACGCCAGTCCTCAATGGCTTCAATCCGGCTACGTTCGAGTTGGTCCAGCAGGTTTTTGGCGATCTGGTTCTTGCCGTCTTGGCTGCGAAATCCCATATAGATCAATTGGTCCAGGGTCAGCATATAAATGGCATAAACAGAATTAACGCCATTTGCATGGAGTTTTTCAATGGTTTTTCCGCCGAAGCCGTCATTATTGGCAAGCGTCCTGAAGAAATGCTCGATGGTATTTTCTATTTGCGCGGGACATTGGCTGGTGTTCAGGCAATAGAGATAATCGCCGTCCCAAACGAGGTTGCTTCCGCAACTGGAGCAATGTTCGGGGATTTGAGGTGTTTGAGGTGTTATCACCCGTTCAATTTTGGGGATGACCATGCCGCTGCGGGTTAATTCGATCAGCGTTCCTGCACCGATGCCTTGTTCTTTTACCATGCCGTAATGATGGGCGGTGGCACGGGAGATCAGTGCGCCGCTTAGGCGAGTGGGCTCGAGTTCGGCGACGGGATTGACGCGACCGGAACGTGAGGTTTGCGGCGTAACTTGCAAGACTTTCACTTGGGCGGTTTCCGCATTGCTCTTATAAGCGATTTGCCAGCGGTGGTGATGGCGGGTTGCACCCAAATATTGTTTAATGCGTTCATCTGTCACCTCAAAGATAACGCCATCGACATCATAATCGACTAGGGTGTGGATTTTAGCTACGATAGCTTCAAAGTTTGTGGTCAGTTCTGCGGACGACCCTTGCCAGTCCGGCAGCTCGCAAAAAGGGAAAAACACGGCGGCATGGTTTTGGATGGCTTCCAAGGCATGGGGTTCGAGTTCTTTTTCCTTGATGACGCTGGCTTGGAAGTTCCTGGCGTTTTCAAAGGTGTCCGCCAGATGGGTATTGAAATAGCTTTGGTTGACGACAATTTCGCCCGCACCTAACCCGCGTTTGCCGCTGCCGCCGACGATCATGCCGCGTTCGAACACGCGGGTAATGTCTGTGCCTTTGCGTCCATCGCCACGGGTGTAAAGAATTTTGCCGTCGTCGTACGCGGCGAAGCCGTCCAGTTTGGGCGTTGCGCGGAAAATTAAGGTTTCTGGGGCGATCCCCAATTCTGTTGCGGCTTTCTCAATATGGGTCAGCCATTTTTGGATGCTTTCCTTGCTGTAGGCTTTCTCTGTGGACAGCATCCGTTGCGGTAAGGCTACTGTTTTTCCGGAGAATGCCTTTTCTGCTTCGACAGAATGTAAATAAGGGTGCTCAGGGTGCCGCTTTTCCAATTCTGCCAGGAAAACCGAATCATAGGCTTTATCGGGAATCAGCGGCTCACCGCTGCGGTACAAGGTATTACAGATTTGCAGGAATGCCAACAGTTCGTCATCGGACAGGCTATCGGCTTTAGTTCGCTGGGCTATTTCTTCTAGTCGATCTGGGTTCGCACTGAGTGCGGTTTGTTTGGATGTGTTAAGTATTTCCAGTTGGGCGGGACTTAGCATCAGCGCTTATAAGCTACGTCTTATAGCTTGGATGGTTTCGTCTGTCAGAGGTTGGCGTTGGTGATCCCAGATTACGCCATCGAGTTCTTTGGCGACGGTCTTGATGGTGTCAACAAAATCATCGAACACGTTTTGGGCATCTTCCAAATCCTGGTGCTGGAGATAAAATACGATGCCTGGGCAATTAAAGGACGCGAGGTATTCGCCATCAGGGAATGTTCCGGGTTCAACCATGCAGGCAACGCCGAAATCGACATCGCCCTGTTTGTTGATGCGTTCGTACACTTTCATATCGCCGTATTCAAGGCCAACCGATTCAAACACCAGCACCAATTCTACGCCATTAAAACCTTCGTCATCACTGGCAACAACACCAAATTGCAGGATTTCGGGCAAGACATTGCGGGTATCGGACTCCATCTCATCGTCGCCATCAAATTCAGTGTCCCAATCCGATTCATTGTCGTCGCTGTCGAGAGTGCGCTTTGCCGATCCGACGGGTACGATGTCGAAATCGTCATGTTCTGTGTGCAGTTTTAATGCGTCGGAAATAGCACCGGATGAACCAATCACTTTTTCGCTTTCAATGGAGTCTTCATCTTCCATGGCATTGCGGTTTTTGATATAGCTCCACAAGATCATGCCGATAATGACCACGAAGCCAGTGGCTATGATAACTATTCTTAAGAGTTCTTTATCCATTAGCTTTCCGCCAGGCTGACCGCCTCATCAATATCAACCGCCACCATCCGGGATACGCCCGGCTCTTTCATGGTGACCCCCGCAAGCTGCTTTGCAATTTCCATTGTGACCTTATTGTGGGAAATATACAGGAATTGGATAGATTCTGACATATCTTCCACCATTTGTGAAAATCGAACGACATTCGCATCATCAAGTGGCGCATCGACTTCGTCCAGCAAGCAAAACGGCGCTGGGTTCAGGTCAAAAATCGAGAACACCAAAGCAACCGCAGTCAAAGCTTTTTCCCCGCCCGATAACAGGTGAATGGAGCTATTGCGTTTGCCGGGCGGTCGGGCAATGATGTTGACGCCAGATTCCAGCAGATCGTCTTCGGACAATTGCAAGTAGGCTTGGCCGCCGCCAAAAAGCCTAGGGAATTTATCCTGTAACCCCGCGTTAATTTTATCGAAAGTTTCTTGAAAACGCAGCTTACTTTCCCTGTCGATTTTGCTGATGGCTTGATCTAAGGTATTAAGCGCTTCCGTCAGGTCGGCATGTTGCTCGTTAAGGAATTCCATTCGCTCCGATTGGGCCTGGAATTCTTCGATAGCGGTCAGGTTTATCGTACCGAGCCGTTCGATTTGCGCAGTCAGTTCGTCCACCTTGCGTTTCCAGACGGGTTCTTCGGCTTCCTCAGGCAGCGTCTTGATAATCTCTTCCGCATCGGCATTGATTTCATTGAGTTGTTCATTAACGCTTTGTTGCCGCACTTTGCTTTCTTGCAGGTCCAAACGCAAGGCATCCAGTTTTTCCCTTTGTTTTTCCAGTTCGCGCTCGGTTTGTTGATGGTTCTCCGATAATTGCGTTATTTGCGCTTCGATTTCGTCCAGCAGTTGGCGCTGGTTTTTTAATTGGGTTTCTAATTCCCGTTTGTTTTGCGTCAGTTGCTCAAGCTGTTTTTTCTCGCCGTCGATAGGGGCCAAGGTGAGTTCGAGCTTGTCTTTTAGCTCAGCGATACGGTTCAGGGCTTGTTCCTGTTGGCTTTGCAACCGTTCAACCTGTTTTGCGGTGAGGGTTTCGGACGCATGCAAAGATTCCAGTTGTGCCTTGATGCTGTAGACTTTTTGTCTTGCTTCATTGGCAGCGTTCTCGATGTCCTGGTGTTGGTCTTGTAATACTTCGTTGTGGCGATCCAGGCTTAGCCGATCGCCTTCTTGTTTGGCAATGACAGCTTCCGCTTCACGTAATAACGCTGTTGCCGACATCAGCTTTTCGGCATTTTCGGTAATTTCATCGGTTATCGTTTCTAGCTCGCTGTCGATATGGATTAAACGGCGCTGGTGCTGGTCGAGCCGGGCGTTAATCGCGCTGGCTTCTGATTGTTTTTGGCTAAGTTCAATGCCTAACTCATTATTTTGTTGTTGTATCGTCTCGCGATTGCTTTCAATTTCTTTAAGGCGATGTTCAGCATCTTGTGCCTGATCTTCTAAAGTTTCGATGGCGGCTTGTAATACTTCCTGGCGTAGTTTGGTCTGGCGCAGTTCCTTTTCCCGTTGCAATACGCCGGATTTGGTGTCTTTTTGGTGCCTGACGCAAACCCATCCGGGACCAAACCACGTACCGTCTTGGGTGATCACTGATTCATGGGGTTTAAGCTGGCGTGATAATTCGCGTCCCGATTCGATATTATCGGCGCAGTAAATGCCGGAAAGGAATCCGCTTAAATCCCAAGGCGCACTCACTTTGGCGAGCAATGGGTTGTCACGGTTGTTTGTAAGCGGAGAGGAAATTCCGGTCGTTGTCTCAAACAAACTCAGCGAACTGTCATCGAGTTGGCCCAATTCAGGGATACAGCGTTCAATATTATCGGTACAGATGGCTTCCAGGTTGCCTTCCAGGACGGTTTCCACGGCGGTTTCCCAGCTGGGTGCAACATCGAGGAATTCCGCTAAACGGCGATGATCATTTAAGCCCATTTTAGTTAGCCAATCGTTCAGCTTCTTGTTGTCCTTGCCCATTGCATGTTGCTGCAACAATTCCAAGGACGTTATTTTGCCTTTGATGTGCTGCAGTTCCGTGCGGTTGCTGTGCAGTTCCGACTGAAAATGCTTGACCTGTTCACGGTGTTCCGCGATGGTCAGGCGATGGTTTTCCAGTTGCGCGTGGAAGTCGGCACGTTGGTTTTCCAGTAAGCTAATGGCGGCGGTTAACGATTCAATTTCGTGTTGAAATTCATGGGCGGACAGTTCGCTGCGTTCGGCATGTAATTTATCCATACGGATTTGTAACTGTTGATTCTGGCTTTCCAACTGGTTGATTTTAACCCGTTGAATCTCGCCTTGCTCCTTGTATTGGGAGCTTTCTGTGCGATGGTTTTCCCATTGTTGCTGCCACGCATTTTTTTGTTGTTGGTGGTCTTTAAGGGACTGGGCGATTTCTTGTTCAAGCATTCCTGCGGTTTTTAGTGCCGCTTCGGCTTCTAATAGGGACTTCTTGATGGCATCTAAAGCCAGTAAATCGGCCCCTATTTCAATCTGGTAATTGCTGGCTTGTTGTTGGGAACGGTTAATTTCCTGTAACGCCTCTTCATGGCTGGTTTCGTTGAATCGAATGGTTTGTTCAAGACGGCCGACTTCGGCAACGGCGGTATAGTAGTCCGATTGAACCTGGTTGATCTGCTGCTGTTGGGTTTTGTAATCGGTGCGCTTGTTTTCGATTGCCGTCGATAGTTCACGCAAGTTTGTGAAGAGACGGTTATGCTCCAATGCCACTTCTTGCAACTTGGCGTCCATGTCTTGCGCGGCCTGATGGTAGATTTGCCAGCGCATTGCCAAGAGCTCCAACTTATATTGGCGCTCCTGCTTTTTTAGCTCGGTGTATTTTTCGGCCTTTTCCGCCTGTTTTTGCAGGTGCTTGATCTGCTTGTCGACCTCGTCGCGCAGGTCATCCAGGCGCTCCAGGTTTTCCCGCGTGTGCTTCATACGGGTTTCGGTTTCGCTGCGGCGTTCCTTGTATTTGGAGATGCCTGCCGCTTCTTCAATGTGGATACGTAGTTCTTCCGGTTTGGCTTCCACCATCCGGGAAATCGTGCCTTGTTCGATGATCGCGTAACTTCTGGAGCCTAATCCCGTACCCAAAAAGATGTCGGTAATGTCCTTGCGGCGACAACGTGCGCCATTGAGCAGGTATAAGGACTGCCCGTCCCGGCTGACCTGCCGCTTGATCGCAATGCTGTTGTACTGGGCATATTCGCCGCCTATCTTGCCTTCGCTGTTATCAAAGACCAGTTCTACGGATGCCGTGCTGACCGGCTTGCGGGAGGACGAGCCATTGAAGATAACGTCCGCCATGCTGCCGCCGCGCAAGTGTTTGGCGGAGCTTTCGCCCATGACCCAGCGGATCGCGTCGATGATGTTGGACTTGCCGCAACCGTTGGGGCCGACGATGGCGGTCAGGTTGCCATGGATCGGGATGACGGTGGGATCCACAAAGGATTTAAAGCCTGAAAGTTTGATTTTTTCCAGTTTCATCCTGGTAGAATAGTCCGTTAATGTAATTATTATGATTCGGTATTATTAACGATTATGACCACAAAACCAAGCAAAGACCTGGAGACTTTTCCTAACCCGCAGCCAGGGCGGGATTACACGATCCGGATTACCATCCCTGAATTTACCTGCCTGTGCCCAAAAACCGGACAACCGGATTTTGCCACCATAAGCCTAGAGTACGTTCCGGCTAGCTTATGCGTTGAGTTGAAAGCGTTAAAGCTCTATATGTGGTCATTCCGCGACGAAGGCGCATTCCACGAAGCCGTCACCAATGAGATGCTCAACCATATCGTCAGCGCTATCCATCCCAACTTCATGCGGATTCGTGCCGAGTTTAACGTGCGCGGCGGCATTTACACCACCGTGATTGCCGAGCATAAGAACCCGGTCTGGGAAGCGCCGGACTTAATTAATTTGCCTTAACCCCAATGCCTTATGTTAAAAGAGTGTCTCCCTCTCCTGCTGGAGAGGGTTGGGGTGAGGAGGATAAAATAAGAAAAATTACTTTATATTTTCCCCTCATCCTAACCTTCTCCCTCAAGGGAGAAGGGACTGAACTATCCTTCAACCTTTATCTTACTAATTTTAGAGATGAATTTTAACGACGCATTAAAGGTTCTCCCTCAATACGCCTTGCCGCAGCATACCTTATCGAAATTAATGAGTTACATCACGCATTCGGAAAATACGGCACTTAAAAACTGGTGTATTAACACGGTCATCAGGCATTACGGTGTGAATATGGCTGAAGCCTTGGAAGAAAATCCGGAAGCCTTTAAAAGTTTCAACCATTTTTTTACCCGCAAGCTAAAGCCGGAAGCCAGGCCGTTAACTACGGAAAAGAATGCCGTCGCTTGCCCCGCCGACGGCTCGGTCAGCCAAGCGGGCAACATCACGGACGGCAAGATTTTTCAAGCCAAGGGCATGTCGTTTTCTGCCATTGATTTACTGGGCGGCGATGCGGAACGCGCGAAACCGTTTGAAAACGGCGTATTCGCAACCATTTACTTGTCGCCAAAAGATTACCACCGATTGCACATGCCGCTGGCCGGTACATTGAAGGAAATGGTGCAAATTCCAGGTAAACTGTTTAGCGTAAATACCGCGACTACCCGTTCCGTACCCGGCCTGTTTGCCCGAAATGAGCGCGTTGCCGCCATCTTCGATACCGAGGCAGGGCCGATGGCGCTGGTATTGGTAGGCGCAATTTTCGTCTCCAGCATCGAAACCGTCTGGCACGGCGTAGTCACCCCGCCGACCGCTCCGTCCGTACAAAGCTGGTATTACGACCATAAACCTATCACGCTTAAAAAAGGCGATGAAATGGGGCGCTTTAATATGGGTTCTACGATTATCGTCTTGTTCGGTAAGGATAAGGTGCAATGGGTAAGCGGGTTTAAGGCCGACCAGTTGGTTAGGTTGGGGGAGATGGTTGGTCGGTTAAAGTAGGGTGAGTTTTACGCACCGAATAGGGTGCATGGGATGCACCCGGCTGAATGCCATAAAATTTCCTTCTTGGCGGCTTCGCCGGTGGGAAACAGTTTGCGCTTGGCGATAGCGGTTCTGATGACGGTGTTAAGCGATTCGATGCAGAGGGTATCTTCGTTGTGTAAAGGGCCACCCTAATCTCTTCGGGGTGGCTGAAGATTGGGATCAAGGGTCGTGTCGCAAGTTTTATAACAGCCCGAGCGTTAAAATCTAGCGGAGAACTAGAATAGTTCGTTGCGGCCAAAATTTGGATTATTTAACAAAGCCATCCTCAATCAAATTACAATTTTTTGGTAAGATTATTTCCTTGCTGATTGATTCAGTTTTGCCTGCAACGCCGTCATTTCGTCTTCCAATTTGTAACAACGGTCCATCGAGTTGCGCCATAATACGAGCACCGAATTTAACATCATTCGGGTAACCACGGCGTCATACGGAAAAATATGATGGTCATCGTAAGCTTGCTCTGGGCTCGTGCCTGACTGGATAGCTGCTATTTGCGCCGCCATGACTTGATCAACGCTTAAAATATGATAGGTTAGCCACGAAGTGATAAAACTCACTAGTTCCTCAGCGGCTTCGTCTATAGACATATAATTCCTTAGCCTTTCGACATCGTACATAAATGATTTATGTTCCAAATGGTGAATATCGAAATGCCTTGGATCTATTCGATGCTCCTTCATCAACTCTTCCTCTTCGGTGAAATGCTTATCGGCATAACTGACCAATTGATTAATCGCATCATCTACCATTGCTTCACTAGGGCCTTCTTTATCAAAGCAATCTGACAACACATTAAGTAAATCAAATAGTTTCTTGTGTTGAGTGTCAACGAGCTCGATATTGGTGGCAAAACGGTATGACCACGCCAACATATTATTCCCCTTATTCAATTGTGAATGTACAAAACTGACGAAATGCAGTGTAGCCAGCCTTACAGGCCTTTATCGCCTGCCAGCGTAAAAGCTTTGTCCGTGGCTGTCTTGTCGCTCCTGTGGGCGTTTTTACACGCGGTATCTGTCAATATTTGGAGGTGTTTCTTTTTAAAAAAAATAAAAGCAACCCTGTTTATACCCCCCATAATCTTGGATGTCAATGCACCTTGTTGTACTTCGTTGGGCAATAAAAAACCCGCTATGCTAGGTAACATGCGGGTTTTATGTGCTTCGTTGGACTTCGTTAAATCGGTACTTGGTGCCCCGAGGCGGATTTGAACCACCGGCCTGTCCCTTAGGAGGGGACCGCTCTATCCTACTGAGCTATCGGGGCTGTGCTGTATATTTTACCATACTTGAGAAGGCAATTGCTTGTGTGCCATTTTGGGTTAGCTCTCCGATTAAACGGCATTACGTCGTTGCAATCGTATGCTTTAAGGTTTTAAAGGTCATCTTTTTCGATAAAGATAGCATGATTGGATCGCCATTAACCGCGTGTTGCTTGGTGCGGTTTAAAGCGGGTCACGATTTTTCCCTGTCTATTGCGTTGGCTTGTAAATGCCGCCGCAACAGGTCTAGCGACAATAACGCCGACTGTTGTTGTTTGCGGTTAATGTCTCCGACCAGGGTGCGGACGGCATGGGTAAATTGATTGTTAACCCCTAACAAGCTGATGACGGTCGTGCCCTGTTTTTGATTCGAATCAGCGATGCCACTGCTAGAAGTTAACTGGATTAAGGCCATATCAGCGCCCGAATTTTTTTGCATGGCCATGGCTATCGCTTTGGCGGTTGCCACCAAATCGTCGGGATGATAATCAACTTGAAGCCTGTGCGTTAAGCTTTCAATTGATTGCTCGATAAGTGCGTTTTGTAACCAGGTTGTCCCGACTAGTTTTGCCGCCAGTAGCCCGTGGCTGACGGTTTCCATGATGGCAAGCGTGTGGCCGCCAATTGTCATTAGTTGGTCTACGACCGATACCAGATCACCTGGCGGATGTCCTGTATCTTCAATGGTATACACGGCATCACCGATGCTTGCGGCGATACGGTTTGTCAGCGTTTCTCGTCCTTCGTCGGGATAATCGCCGGGAAACAATAGCTTGATTTGCACTTCGCCGAGTTCAGCGCGAAAACCCAGCTTTACTTGGGATGGGATTCCAATCGTATTGATGCGTTCTTGCAGGTCTGATTCGCCTATGCCGATAGTTTTGATGGTGATTAACTTGTCAGGAAGCAAGGTAAAACGGCTGGCCAACATAGGTTGGATGTGATCTAAAAATAACTGCCGCATCTCGGATGGTACGCCCGGCACAAAAGCAAACCAGCACCGCCCATGCTTTAGTGCGAACCCAGGTGCCGTGCCTGTGTGGTTGTCAAGCCGTATTGAGCCTTGGGGCAACAAGGCTTGTTTGCGGTTGCACTCCGGCATGTCCCGGTTTCTGTGATGAAAAAATTGTGCAATTTGGGCATAAGCGATTTCATCGAAAACCAAGGGGACGGCAAATGCGGTGGCAACTGCTTCCGCCGTAAGGTCGTCGCTGGTAGGGCCTAATCCACCCGTGCAAATGCAGCAGTCTGCACGCGCGGAAATATCCAACAAGACTTGTGTTAAATCCTCCAATTTGTCGCCTACGGCGGTGTGCCGAGTGACGGTGAAGCCCATGTTCACCGCTTGTTGCGATAACCAAGCAGCATTGGTGTCGACCACTTGTCCGGTGACGATTTCTTCACCTTGGGAGAAAATTTCTAAAGTTGGGTTCATCGTTAAAATCTCGCCATCAGAATTTGGTACCAGAATGGCAGGGTGACGAGGCTAAGTGCCGTCGTCACCGTAACTGCCATGGCATACAATGCGCCGTCTAATTGGTAGCGGTCGCACAAGACGATGCCCAATACCATGCTAGGCATCGCCAGGTCCAAAACAGCCGCCGCCTTGTGGTCATTCGGCAGCACTAAGTGATCGACCAAAAATAGGGCAAACAACGGCAACAGGAGCATTTTTACGAGGATCACCGGTAGTATATATGGGATGTTCCTAATCTTCATGGATTGCCAGTTCAGCGCCAATCCCAAGGAGAATAGCATTAAGGGTACGACTGCGGTTGACAGTAATTTTAATGTTCCGCTCAGCCAACCAGGTGAAACCAACCCATTCAGGTTTAAGGCTACCGCCAAACCCGCCGCCCAAAATGGCGGGGCATTTAAGGATGTCCACGCTGATTGTCGGCTGTTTAAAGTATCCTTACCATAATGCCGCACGATAACAATCCCCAAGGTAAACAAGAGCGGTGAGATGGCGAACAGGTCTAATTGAATAACGACAGATCTCGCCCAACTGCCAAAGGTTTGTTCCAAAACCGGCAAGCCTAAGTAAGTGACATTGGGGAATGCCGCCGCCAGGATTAATGCGCCTAAGCGTCGATGTTCAAAGTTAAAAAATGTACCGATTATCCAGAAACAGGCCATGCCAAACAGGATGCTGATGACCGCCAACGCTGTGTATTGCAGGGAATGTAACCCAATCTGCGCCGTCCACAATACGTCCAATACCATCGCCGGAAGAAAGAAATAATAAACCACCGTGGTCAGGACCGTACGCGTCTGCTCCGCGCTAAGCCCCAAAGGTTTCATGATCCGCCAGGCGATGCCGCTGGCCATGAGGAGTGACATCTGTATTAATGTTGCGTGCATAATCCGAGTTTTGAATTGTCCCGGTTGATTTTACCATTCATGATTTGCCAATTTCCGGTAATATAGTGCTAACCTTAGTTTGTAATGCCATTTGTTTTCCTGCCTGTTGAGTTTTAAAAGGCTATGATCCTGAATGCTAGTAAAAATTTGATATAAATCCGCTCCAAACAACTCAACAATGACCTTTGATCCCGCCTTTACCACCTCTTATCTGGTTGCTTTTGCAATGGGCCTTGCCACCAGTTTGCATTGCGTCGGCATGTGCGGGTCGATTATCGGTACACTTACTTTAAGCCTAAGCCCAGAAGTACGAAACAATAAATGGCTACTGATCCCGTTTGTGTTCAACTACAATTTCGGTCGGATAACCAGCTATACCTTGGCAGGCGCTATTGCCGGCATTGTCGAATCTTTTATCCCTGCGCCTGTTACGGACATCAACGGCTATCGAATATTGCAAATATTGTCTGCGATCATTATGGCAGGAGCGGGATTCTACATTGCGGGATGGTTGCCGCGCTTTGCTTACATTGAAAAAGCCGGTGTCTATTTGTGGAAAAGGATAGAGCCTTACGGACGTAAATTGATCCCAGTCAAAGACCGTACCCAGGCCTTCCTATTCGGCATGGTCTGGGGTTGGTTGCCATGCGGACTGGTCTATACCGCCCTGGCGCTTGCACTGACGACGGGCGATGTCAGCAAAAGTGCCTTGACCATGCTGTCATTCGGCTTGGGTACTTTACCTGCCGTGATGGGAGTGGGTATAATGACTAGCGTACTAACGCGGCTTTCACGGATGCAACGCTTCAAGCAGGTCGTCGGCCTGTTCATGATCGCGCTGGCATTGCTGGCCGCCATGCCGTGGTTAAACCCCATGGCTATAATAACAACACATGCAAACCATTAGAGAGGCGGTCATGGATCATTTCAAGACTATTATCGGGCAATCTCCCGCGCTGGATGCGTTAATTCGCAGTGCCAAGATTGCTGCAGCCACTGATGTCACCATATTGCTGAATGGCGAAACCGGCACCGGGAAGGAAGTGCTTGCCAATGCCATCCAACAGGCTAGCCCACGCGCCAATAAGCCATTCATTACCCTAAATTGTGCCGCTTTGCCGGAAAGCCTGATTGAGTCAGAGCTGTTTGGGCACCGCAAAGGCTCATTTACAGGGGCGACGGGCAATACCGGCGGCTTGTTTCGGGCAGCCGATGGCGGGACTTTGTTCCTGGACGAAATCAATTCCTTGCCGATTTCCATCCAGGCAAAATTGTTGCGCTTTATTGAGTCCGGCGAATGCCTTGCGGTCGGCGATACCCAGCCTTATAGGGTCGATGTCCGTATCATTGCCGCGTCCAATGTCGACCTGAACTTGCAAATTGCCGACGGCACATTCAGGCGTGACTTATATTTCAGGTTGAATGTCGTGCCGCTGCATTTGCCGTCATTAGCTCAGCGGGTCAGCGACATCGAGATTTTGGTTAAGCATTTCATGAAACTGTTCGAGCGTGAACATGGCATCACGACACCGCAATTCAGCAACAATACCCTGAAAGCGCTCAAAGCTTACAATTGGCCCGGCAATATTCGGGAGCTTCGGAATTTATGCGAACGGTTATGTATCTTGTTGGCCGGAAAAATAATTGAACCCGAAAACTTACCGTTGGAATTCAACGTGCAGAAACCCAATGCAGGCCAGCCAAAATTTACCCTCCCCGCCACGGGGCTGGATCTGGACGAACTGGAAGCCAGCCTTATCCAACAAGCATTGGACTTGACGAAAGGTAACCGCAGCAAATCAGCAAGATTGCTCGGCCTGACGAGGGATACGTTGCTTTACCGTATGCAAAAACATGGGTTTATGGCCCATTGACAGAAGCTTAAGTAAACCAAACGTATCTTGCTTAGTCCTTACGATTCCTGACGGTCATCACGGTAAGATTGTCGCTATTACCGTTGGCGCGGTAGACGGACAGCATCGCCAGTCTGTTAATGTTAACGATATTGCTGTCCAAATCAGCTAGTTGTAGTAGTTCGTCGGGTTTGATGTTGCCCCAAAAACCGTCGCTGCATAGCACAAAGGTCTCGTTTTTCAGGATAGGCGAGAACAGTTTGATGTCGACAGGTTGCGCCCTATTGGCGTTAATGCTACGAGTAAGGTGATTTTGTTCAGGATGGTGAGCCAATTCTTCCTCAGAAATTAAACCAACACTCAATAAATCTTGAGGGACCGAATGGTCGAGTGTTCGCCAAACAATTTCTTTGGGGTTCAGCCTGTAGACCCTCGAATCCCCGCAATGCGCCGCGATGGCCCTGTCGTTGTCCAGGTAAAGGATAGCGCAAGTCGTATACGCCTGGTCTGCTATTAAGTCATCGTCAAATAACGTTTTCATCTCAACGACAGCTTCATCAATCCAGTCTGAGAAAACACTGGCAGGATTGCTTGCGATTTTTTTACTGTATGTATGGGAACAGTTGAGCATGCCTTGGCAAAAAAACTGGGACGCTTGCTCACCTGCTTGATGCCCGCCCAAGCCATCTGCAACTATAAACAAGGCGTAATCATTTTCAATGATATGCGCCATATAGTCCTGGTTGTACTGCCTGTCACCTGGGTTAGTAAACTGAAAAAATTCAAGCTGCATAGTTTTTATTATTCTTTTTGCGATCTCGCGTTATACATAATTTGTTTTAAATCCCTGACAGTTTGTGCTAATCCTGAAAATAATGCCTGGGCAATGATTGAATGGCCGATATTTAGCTCAACTATCTCTGGAATACGGCATATTGGGGCAACATTATGGAAGTGTAATCCATGCCCCGCATTAACTTGCAAACCGATACGGTTGGCGTAATGTGCAGCCTTTTGAAGCCGCGCCAGTTCGGCTTCACGATCAGTGGGTGATAAAGCGTCCGCATAACAGCCCGTATGCAGTTCAACGACAGGTGCGCCTGCCGTTTTTGCAGCGTCTATTTGGGCGTGATCGGGTGCGATAAATAAGGAAACTTCAATGCCTGCTGCGGTAAGTTTTGCACAGGCCCTTTGCATATAAGACAAATTCCCCGCCACTTCTAAGCCACCTTCCGTGGTGAGTTCCGCGCGCTTCTCAGGCACTAGGCAGCAGGCATGGGGTTTAACTTTTACGGCAATACCCACCATTTCATCGGTTGCTGCCATTTCCATGTTCAGGCGTGTATGGATCATGTCTTTCAACAAGAAAATATCCCTGTCTTGGATATGTCTCCGATCCTCCCTAAGATGTGCGGTAATACTATCCGCGCCATTTTGTTCGGCGACCAATGCGGCCTGGATCGGTTCGGGAAAGCGCGTGCCCCTGGCTTGCCTGATGGTGGCGACATGGTCAATATTAACCCCCAGCAGGATCGGTTTTGTGTCCATTTTTATAAGCGTTTGACGATGTTATTGATAACTGAACGGCTTTTTAATAGCTTACCGTGCAAATGGCTGTCTATAACGGTTCGCATCAACAATTTTGCCTCACTCAATACAACCGGGTCGTCGAATTGTCGTTGCGCCATGGCCAGTAAGGCGAAACCTGAAAATTGCCCTTCTGAATTTTCAAGCAAGCCTTCATCCTTATCGAATAAATATTTTTTATTGGCACCAATTGGCTTTTCATGGTGAAGATCATAGCTCAAGTCGATACCGTAACCGATATTTTCCATAAGGTTCAACTCAAATATCCGCAATGCGGATTCTAAGTTTGGGCCTTGTGCCAACTGCAATAAGCATACGCGGTAATCCTGAAAGACTTCCGGGTGGGGATCATCTTTATGCAGGAAATTGCATATCAGCTCGTTGATATAAAAGCCGCAATATAAGGCTAAACCTGTCAGTTCATTCGGCAAACCGATCATTTCGGCATCCGTCAATGTCCTCAAGTCAGCTTTTCCGACATACGACAACGACAATGCTACAAAAGGGCGCAATATCCCGGCACTTTTGGATTTTGCTTTCCGAACGCCTTTCGCAATCAGGGAAAACCTGCCGAAATCTTGGGTTAAGACATCAATAATCAGGCTGGATTCCCGGTATTTTTGTTGATGCAAAATGAAAGCGGGTTGGGAATATAATGCAAAATCACTCATTAAAGCCCAAACTTAACAAGGCGCGTTCGTTGTCTGCCCAGCCTTTCTTGACTTTCACCCAGAGTTTTAAAAATACTTTTTGTCCAATTAACTTTTCTATATCGAGTCTCGCATCCATGCCGATTTTTTTCAACATTTCACCCTCGGTGCCGATGACTATATTCTTTTGAGAACTGCGTTCTACCCAGATAACAATGTAAATTTTAGTGACATGCGGCAGCTCTTCGTACAGTTCGACTTGCACTGTAACCGAGTAGGGCAACTCCGCACCTAAGCGCCGAGTTAGCTTTTCCCTAACAATTTCTGCACATAAAAACCGCTCTGACCTATCGGTTATTTGGTCTTCAGGGTAAATCAACCCGCATTCGGGCAATAATGGCAGTAATGCGGCTTCGAGCTTTTCAAGATTGGTACCTTTTAACGCAGATATTGGGAGCAGGCATTTGAATGGAAAACGGTGTTGTGCCTCATCAAAAAAAGCCAGTATGTTTTCTTTGTCCTTTATCTTATCAACTTTATTGACCACTAGAATAACCGGAAGCCCCGTCTGTTCCAGTTTTTTTAGGATGATATCGTCGTAGTCCTGCCAGACCAAACCATCAATCAGCCATACGACAGCGTCAACGCCCAATAAGGTCGTGTCGGCGGTTCGGTTTAAATAACGGTTAAGTGCCCGTTGTTCGTTGCCGTGCATCCCGGGGGTATCGAGGTAGACGATTTGGCCCAATTCAGACGTGCTGATTCCGAGTATGCGGTGGCGAGTTGTTTGCGGTTTACGGGAAGTGATGCTAATTTTTTGTTTCAGCAAATGGTTCATTAAAGTCGATTTGCCCACATTTGGGCGGCCAATCAAGGCGACGTGACCGCAATTCATTTGCTTACTTGCTGGAGTTTGGCAAGCATCATTTCAGCTGCCGATTGTTCGGCCTTCTTCCTGGAAACGCCCGTGCCAATACAAGATTCCTCTATCAGGGAAACGCTACACCGGACTTTAAAGGTCTGTTCATGAGGTAAACCGGACATGTCTATCAAGGCGTAGTCGGGCAGTTCCATTTTCTTGGCTTGCATCAGTTCCTGTAACTGTGTTTTAGGGTCTTTTTGCCAGTTGTTCGCGGACAAATCGTGCAGTTTTTCAGCGAACAGCCGTCCTATCCATTCTTCACATGCCGCTATGCCTTGATCTTTAAATAAAGCGCCTATAATGCCTTCCAGGGCATCCGACAAGATTGAATCCCTACGGAAACCGCCACTTTTTAGTTCGCCTGAACCCAGCAGCAAGTAATCGCCCAGGCAGTGTTGCCGGGCCAAATCGGCAAGCGACGATTCATTCACTAAGCTGGCCCTGAGCCTGCTTAAAGTGCCTTCATCCGCGCTTGGAAATGCGTCGTAAAGTTTTTGGGCGATAACACAACCTAAAATGGCATCACCCAAAAACTCTAACCTTTCATTATTATTCGCGCCAACACTACGATGCGTCAATGCCGTGACAAAAAGTTGCGGCTTATTAAACGTTAAGCCTAATTTTTGGGACAGGATTTCAGGTTTTTTAGTCACTCTTTGCCGACCTCGAAGGAATCATCGAATTCGACCAATACACTGATGTTGCCGACTATTTTTTCTACAACCTCATATTTTGCTTGGACTTTTAGATAATTGCCGCGTTTAATTATCTTTACGTCCCGTGTATTAAGATCGGCGACATAATTAAGGTTAAAGCGCTTATCAAGGCTGCTCCTGACTTCCTGCTCACTTAAAGTTTCAATATCGGTGGTTTTCTCAATGGCGGCCAGGGCATTTTTAACTTTGCTGTGGTCAATATAGATAGGACCTATCTTTAATCCGAGCAATACAAAAAATGCGAAGATACCCAGCATGAAAATAAGTGAAATCAGGGTATAACCCCGCTGGTATTTAGGTTGTCTGTCCATCATGGCTCCGGCGATCGTTTCAAAAAATAAGGGTTAACGCTATCGTTATAACGATAAGTGTAGTTTATTTTAAGACTGTGCCAATACGGCCAAAGCCGATACCTTTATAATCCCAGTCCCAATTCATCCAGAGAAAAAATGCTTTGCCTACCAGGTTCTCTTCTGGGACAGTCCCCCAATAACGGCTGTCATTGCTGTTGTCACGATTATCGCCCATGACAAAGTAATTGCCTTGGGGGATCACGTAAGAGCCTTCAACCGTTGGTGCATCATTACGGATCAGGATGCTATGTTCAACGCCCATCAGGTTTTCCTCGATATGCTCACTTCCTGTCATGTCCTGGCCTTGCCCTACGCCTTGGTAAATGCCGAGCGATGTTTGATTGACCGGAGCATCGTTGATGTACAGTTTTTTGTTGTAGTACGCGACCTTATCTCCCGGCAGGCCAATCACGCGCTTAATGTAATCTACTGTCGGATCTTTGGGAAAGCGAAATACCACAATATCGCCACGCGCTGGCTCATTGATTTCTAATATTTTTTTGTTGATGACGGGTAATCGTATCCCGTACGTGAATTTGTTGACCAGCAGGAAATCGCCGATCAGCAAAGTCGGCATCATGGATGCCGAAGGGATACGGAACGGTTCTGCCAAAAACGAACGCAATAGGAAAACGATTAAAACGATGGGGAAAAATGACCGTGCATATTCAACGGCTATCGGTTCATTGGCCTCGTCAAATTTACGGTCTTTCGATTTCAGGTACAGCAAATACCCGCCCCAGATTGTTCCGGTCACCACGCTGGCGACAAACAGGAAAAAAGAAAAGTCATAGTCCATAGGAGTTGTGTCAAGTGATTGAAAGAAAAATCGTATTATTCTTTATTGAGCTGCAATACGGCCAAAAATGCTTCTTGTGGTATCTCAATATTGCCGACCTGCTTCATCCGCTTCTTGCCCGCTTTTTGCTTTTCCAGCAGTTTTTTCTTACGGGTAATGTCGCCGCCGTAACATTTGGCGGTGACGTTTTTCCGCATCGCCTTGACGGTCGAGCGCGCAATAACCTTGGAACCGATAGCAGCCTGGATCGCCACTTCATACATTTGTTTGGGGATCAAGTCTTTCATTTTTTCGACCAAGTCGCGGCCACGGTTGTGGCTGAGGTCGCGATGGACGATAATCGACAAGGCATCGACCTTATCGGCATTAATCAACACGTCGAGCTTGACGAGCGGGGCTTCCTGAAACCGTAAAAACTCGTAATCGAAAGAAGCAAAGCCCCTGCTCACCGATTTCAGTCGGTCAAAAAAGTCCAGCACGACCTCGCTCATTGGCAATTCGTAGTGGATAGAGACTTGCCTGCCAACGTATTGCATGTCCTTCTGGACACCGCGTTTTTCGATACACAGATTGATGACTGCACCCAGATACGTTTGCGGTACGAGGATGTTCGCTCGGATAATGGGTTCCTTGATGGACGCAATCGTCCCCATATCCGGCAATTTTGCCGGGTTGTCGATCATCAATACATTGCCGTTATGGGTGACGACTTCGTAAATAACGGTGGGTGCGGTCGTAATCAGGTCAACGTCGTATTCCCTTTCCAGGCGCTCCTGTACGATTTCCATGTGCAACATGCCCAGGAAGCCGCAACGAAAGCCAAAACCTAAGGCTTGCGAAGTTTCCGGCTCGAATACCAAGGCGGCATCATTCAGGTTGAGCTTGTTTAAAGCCTCACGCAGGTCTTCGTAATTGTCCGAGCTGACCGGATACAGGCCGGCAAATACGCGGGGTTGGACTTTTTGGAATCCGGTGAGCGGTTCTGGTGCCGGGTTGTCTGTCCAAGTAATGGTGTCACCGACGGGTGCGCCAAAAATATCCTTAATACCGGCAACGACGTAACCGACTTCGCCGGTATTCAGCATATCTTTTTCTAAACGCTTAGGCGTAAATACGCCCACAGCATCCACTAAAAATGATTTCCCGGTGGACATGATCGTAATCTTCTGCTTTTTGCGGATGCTACCGTGGACAATCCTGACCAATGATACGACACCTAAGTAACTGTCAAACCAGGAATCAATAATCAACGCTTGCAAGGGGCCTGCAATATTGCCTTCGGGTGGCGGAACTTTGATGACCAATTGTTCCAGTACGTCCTGTACGCCTAAACCTGTCTTAGCGCTAATGAGCAAGGCTTCATCCGCTGGAATGCCGATGACTTCTTCGATCTCCGCTTGCACTCGTTCGGGCTCAGCAGACGGCAAGTCGATTTTGTTCAACACGGGAACGACTTCCAAGCCTTGTTCGATTGCCGTGTAACAGTTGGCAACGCTTTGTGCCTCAACGCCTTGCGCCGCATCGACAACCAGCAAGGCACCTTCGCAAGCAGCTAAAGAGCGGGAGACTTCATAAGAAAAATCCACATGCCCAGGTGTGTCAATAAAATTGAGTTGGTAGGTTTCGCCATCCTTGGCAACAAAATCCAATGTCACGCTTTGCGCCTTAATCGTAATGCCGCGCTCCTTTTCGATATCCATCGAATCGAGAACCTGAGCAGACATTTCCCGTGCCGTCAAGCCTCCACAAATTTGAATGAAGCGATCCGCAAGTGTCGATTTACCATGGTCTATATGCGCTATGATGGAAAAGTTTCTTATGTGTTTTAAATCCACGAATTATTTATCAATTTTCAAAGCCAAAAACACCGGGCTACCACGGCGTTGAATCAATACCGCAACCGATTTGCCGACGGGTAGATTTTTGACTATTTTATCAAACTCGCTCACATTGCGGATGACATTATTCTGGATACGCAAAATCACGTCGCCGGGTTGTACGCCTGCATCAGCGGCACTGCCTGTTTCAACATCCTGCACTAACACGCCATTTTTGACATTTTCCAAGGATTCACGCTGTTCGTCGGTTATATCGGTAACATGTATGCCTAACTTATTGCGGGGTTTGGATTCGGTTTTATTCAAAGGTGCTTTCTGTTCCTCATCCGGCAATAGGCCTATTTTGAAGTCGATAGTTTCGGTGTCACCTTGCCTGATTATGGTTAGTTTAGCGTTGTCATTAATCGGTGTCATGCCGACCATAGGCGGTAAGTCTGCTGATTTTTCAATGGTCTGGCCGTTGAATTCAGTAATGATGTCGCCAATTTGTAATCCGGCTTTTTCTGCGGGACTGTTCGGAATGATTTTCGAAACCAATGCACCTTGCGGTTTCTTCATTCCAAAAGACTCGGCCAGTTGACGGGTCACATCTTGAATTTGTACGCCCAACCAGCCGTGAGAGGCTTTGCCGCTGGTTTTGATTTGTTGGACGACATTCATCACCACATCCATTGGAATGGCAAATGACAAGCCCATGAAGCCTCCGGTGCGGCTATAGATTTGTGAATTAATGCCAACGACTTTGCCGTCCATATTAAATAAAGGGCCGCCTGAATTGCCTGGGTTGATGGCCACGTCGGTTTGGATAAACGGGACATAATTTCCGCCAGGCAGGCTGCGCCCCTTGGCGCTGACAATACCCGCAGTAACCGATTGCTCAAACCCGAATGGCGATCCGATAGCCAACACCCATTCGCCTACTTTCAGGTCATTGGGGGAACCAATGTTGACGACAGGCAAACCGGATGCTTGAACCTTTAACAACGCGATGTCAGTACGGGCATCTGAACCAATAAGTTTGGCAACCAACTCACGCCGGTCAGTCAGCTTGACGACGATCTCATCGGCATCTTTGACGACATGGTGGTTAGTTAGGATATAGCCGTCTTGGGAAATGATAAAACCCGAACCGAGCGACTGGGTCTCTTCCGAACCACCGTATCCGCCGCCATTAGGGTCATTGAAAAAATGCTTGAACAATTCTTCCATTTCGGGAGGCAACCCTTCGGGCAATTGTTGGTTTTTTGGCAATCCTTTAACCATTGGCTTGGCTTTTTGCGTGGTGCTGATATTAACTACTGCCACACCATTGGTTTTCACCATTTCAGTAAAATCCGGCAACTGGGCAAAGCCTGCCTGACTAACCAAGAACATTAAAAAAACACAGCACATTGCCTTTTTGAGCATAAAACCTCCATTACATCCTAGTAGTCAACGGTATTTTAAAGAATAGTACAAATTTATGGACAACCCTAACATCTTTCAAGGCGCTTTGAAAAGCGCAATAGCCTCGGCGACAAGGTAAGTCGAATCTTTAGTTTTGGGGAAAATAATAAAGTTAGTTGGATAGATTCAAGGGGCTGGATGCCGCAATTTAACGCCTTCGGCAATAAATTTGACTGTGGATGCAGGCACTTCCCCAAGTACAGTAAGTTGGGAATCCGCCAGGATACGGATCATGGAGTTGATGGCGCCCACCGAATGTATTCCTTCAGGAAGCGGCGAATCCCGTGTGGAATCGGCCTTTTTGGTTTCTAGGTAAACGGAAACCGATGCAAAGCCGTCACTTAACAGCACATGGTCGACAGGTTGGTCAGATTGATGCAAGGGTTTACGGCTAAAAAATATTTGCTTGAAGCCTGGGGGGAGGGCGGTCACCTCAAACGCAGCCTGGTTTGATGAATCTGATGAAGCTGGGGTTCCGTCGTTTGATGGTGTTGTGGGTTCAGCTAAGGTGGTTTCGGTAGCTTGATCTGCTGGCTTGTTGTTCACCTGCATTTCGGTAAATACGACTTGTTCTAAAACAATTCCAGAAAGGTCGTAAACAGCCGCTTTCATAGGTAAAAAATGTTCTTTTGCGATCCATATTTTTCGGATGTAGCGGAAATCATCCTTTGGCTTTATGTTGACAACAAATGAGGGCATCATTGCTACATCTTCCTCACCTATGACCTCAAAATCATAACTGGTATCCAGTGCGTCCAGATTTTTTGGGACATCGACGATGAATGAATGCTCGTAAGGCCGATGTTCAACAATCACTTGCCTCGTCAATTTATACAGGCATTTTATCTCATCGGAGTTTCTCACGATTTCACGCGGCGGTGAATTCAGCGATACCAAGCGCTCTTGGCCCTTATCTTTTGCCTTGGTATGGAAGTATTTCATTGCTTCCAGCTTGTCATTTTTCAAAAATACGACGGTGCCCTGGTAGTCGGACAGTTCCATCGCCTTTGTCATTTTTTGCAGGATTTGTTTGGCAGTTAACGGGTTTTCAACGGCGGTGGCTGTTCCCATTACCACACACAAGAGGGCAAACAGAAATTGCACCACGTTTATTCTCGACCGTAAGCAGCCACTTTGGCATAGGGATGAAAATTCGCCTCGCCGTTGGTGTAAACACTGTTGTTGTGTGCTTGCAAATAATCATTGAATTGGGCGGAGAGGGGGGGGCTTTTGCGTTGCTTTGCAGGGTTGGATTGGGCTAATGCAGTCGGTAATGATTGTTGAGGTACAGCGGATGCGGAGACGGTTTCAAATGTATTGCGGCTTGGTTTCTCGCGGAGGCCTTGCCCTACTAACACCGCAGCGACTAAGGATGACGCGGCGACGGCATAGAGTTTTCGTCTTGAAGTCTTGTCTTGCAGGGGGGGTGTCAGGTTTTGGGGTTTTAACTGCGGGAGCAAATAGGCGGGTTCTTGCTGGATCGCTTGAAAAATCTTATGGGAAAAGTCGGTGCTGACTTGATAATACTGATCGGTTTTTAAAGCTTGGCTAATGGCGTGGTAACGGCTCATTTTATGCTTTAACGCGTCATCAGATTGCATTTTTTTCAGCAAATCCAGGGTTTCAACATGACCCAGGTCGCCGTCCACAAGCCTGGAAATATTTTGATTGATTTCATCGTACATCGAACATCACCACTAATCGAGCAAAGGGTTTAATTTACTGTCTATCGCCTCGCGCGCCCTGAATATGCGCGACCGAACCGTTCCTACCGGGCAATCCATCGCCTCTGCAATTTCTTCATAACTCATGCCTTCAAATTCCCGCAACATAATAGCCACCCGCATCTCTTCCGGCAAATGTTCTATGGCTGACTGGATGGTTTTTATTATTTCCTCACTCAGCAATTGCCGCTCAGGCGTATCCAGCCCTTGTAATTGCGGTGCATTTTCGATGGCTTCTGCGTCTTGTACATCCACCTGATAATCGGAATTCCTCCGTGACCGCGAAACCAAATAGTTTTTTGCCGTGTTGATTGCAATACGGTACAGCCAAGTGTAGAAGGCAGAATCGCCACGAAAGCTTCCTAGTGCCTTGTATGCCTTTATAAAGGCTTCTTGGGCGACATCCTGGGCTTCGCTGTGATCCTTAACATAACGGTTAACCAATTGGATAATCTTATGCTGATAACGGATCACCAAAATATCGTAAGCTGATTTGTCGCCCTGCTGAACCCGCGACACCAGTTCTTCGTCTAATAGCTCGATGTTTCTGGTATGATCGTTCACTAAGGCTTTCAACTATGTATTAAGACAGGAATGAAGGGTAAAAGTTCTCAACCAGAAAAAATTGCTATCATTAAAAAAAAGGCTATTATCCACAAACCAAGCCCGGTAGGCGAATTTGTTTAATAAACATAGCTGACCGCCGACTTATTTTTACATAATTAGAAATCCTTCAACCAGGGAAAGGGTATGCGTTACGACATTTATGATGTTCTCATTATCGGTAGCGGCGCCGCCGGACTCAGTTTAGCCCTTAAATTAGCGGATCAGTCGGTACATGTTGCGGTATTGTCAAAATTCGCCCTAACCGAAGGCAGCACATTCTATGCGCAAGGGGGCATATCGGCTGTGTTTGACAGGGGTGACTCCATTGAGTCCCATATTGAAGACACCCTTAATGCAGGTGCAGGGCTTTGTGACCCTGAAATCGTAAGGCTTGCAGTCACCTACGGGAAAAATTCAATCAACTGGTTGCGCGAACAAGGTGTCGCCTTTACTGAAGAAACCAAGACAAATGGGGAGACCAAGTTACATTTGACAAAGGAGGGCGGGCATTCGCACCGGCGCGTAGTCCATGCTGGCGATGCGACCGGCAAAGCCGTCTCCCTTTCACTGATCGACCGGGCCAAAGAACACCCAAACATAAGCTTATGCGAACATAATAATGTTGTTGAATTGATTACGGAGAAAACGCCAGGAAGCTTTGCCAAGCGAGTTATCGGTGCTTATGTGCTGGACATCAAAAAAAGTCATGTAAAAACCATTGCCGCCCGCGTCGTCGTTTTGGCGACAGGTGGGGCCAACAAGGTTTATCAGTACAGCACGAATCCTCAAAGCGCCACGGGTGACGGTATTGCTTTAGCCTGGCGGGCCGGATGTCGGGTCAGCAATATGGAGTTTATGCAGTTTCATCCAACCAGCCTTTATCATCCTAATGCGGGTTCTTTCCTGATTAGTGAAGCGGTACGGGGCGAAGGCGGCAAATTGGTGTTGCCGGATGGTTCGTCGTTTATGCAGCATTACGATCCGCGCGGGGAGCTTGCGCCACGGGACATCGTCGCCCGCGCCATCGACCACGAAATCAAAAAACGCGGGATAGACTGTGTTTACCTCGACATCAGCCACAAGCCGACATCGTTCGTACGTGAACATTTTCCCACGATTTACGAACAGTGCCTGAAATATGACATAGATATCACTAAACAACCCATCCCCGTCGTTCCTGCCGCACATTACACTTGCGGCGGCGTCAAGACAGACAGTTATGCGCGCACAGACATCAATAACCTGTACGCAATCGGCGAGGTTGCCAGTACGGGTTTGCATGGCGCTAACCGTATGGCGAGCAATTCGTTATTGGAATGCCTAGTGTTCGCCGACCGCGCCAACATAGCTATATTGAAAACGCTGGCCGATATTCCTGCGCCGCCAGCTATCCGCGATTGGGATGAATCGCAAGTCAGTGATTCCGACGAGGAGGTCGTAGTTTCCCACAATTGGGACGAGCTGCGACGCTTTATGTGGGATTATGTCGGTATCGTCCGGTCCAGCAAGCGATTGTACCGGGCCATGAGCCGTGTAGAATTGCTCAAGCGTGAAATCGCAGAATATTATGGAAATTTCAGGGTGACCAGTGACTTGCTGGAATTGCGCAATCTTGTGATTGTTGCGGAATTAATCATCCGTTGCGCCCAATTACGTAAAGAGAGCCGAGGCTTGCATTATACTTTGGATTATCCTGAAACGGATAACAGTAAGCCACCCCAAAATTCGATCCTGACTCCTTAGGGCATCTTGGCCTTGCGCTTCAACACGTTATCGAAATAATGGGGCAATCGGTTAGGCCGCTCATAGCCTATTGCTGATGTAGTTCCAGCAGATTCTCAACTTTCTGGGCTGCTGATTCACAATCGGCTACAGAATTTTCCACATGATGGAGCAAGATAAAGCTTTTGCTCAGGCCGTCTATATCGCGCGAAGCATACTCGTTAAGATAACTGCAATTTTTCTCCATAAGCTGTTCTGCACTAATGATAGGCTCATGTTGCCGGGGATCGGAGCCATCGGACTGTAACACCATGACTTCGCTGGTCATCCTGTTTTGTAACCGAAATGCCGCCTCAACCCGTTGTTCAAAATCCTCGCGTAACTGCCTGTCAGGGCCGTAACGTAATACAGGGAAAGACGCACAACCGTGTAACAAGCTAGCAATAGTAATGGCGACTATTGTTGAAAACCTGGGTATTAGCACCTTTTACGATCCTTAATCATTTACGGCGTATTATGAGGGGCAATAAGTTACTTGCCAATATCTGGTTGGCGAATGCCTTATAAAAGCTTTGCCATTGTCACACGAACGGTAGGTTGCTGACAAAATAAGCGTGAATTTACTGCGTAAGGTATAGTCTTGATGCCGAACATTGATCGCTTCTTGTTTTCTTGACGGTTTCAACAGGGCCTTAATAAGCAAGAAATCTATTCCTTAGTTTTTATCAATACGCCATTCTGGGTGTATACTTTTGCCATGCTTCATACCTATAAAACTTAACAAAATGAGGTCAGATTGATGGCTGAAAAAACGGTAAGCAAATACCTGTCCAACCTAGAGAAGACGTTTGCCAAGGACAACCCGGTATTGCTAAATGCGGCGAAAGTGTTTCACCAGCTTGATCAAATCGAATATGACTTAGGCTTGATTGACAATGAAGAAACCACTGCCAGCAAGTATTCATGGTGGCCCATCGTTAGCCTGATAGGCGGTAATTCCACCGCAAAATCCCGCTTTATCAATAGCTATTTGGGTACGGAGCAATTACTTTCCGGCATTCAGGCTTCCAGCCATAAATTCACTGCGCTCCTGTATAACAACCAGTCTACACCGGCAACCTTGCCCGGAACGGCGCTTGATGTTGACCATAGATACCCGTTCTACCAGATTAGCCAGAAAATAGAGCAACAACAGAAAGATGAAGGTAAGCGCATCAATGCCTACCTGGAGCTGAAAACCATTCATAGCGAACGCTTGAAAGGCAAGTTGTTTATTGATGCGCCGAACGTAAGCGCGACATCCGCCGCTCCGATCATGTCTATGCTGACTACCCACACCATCGAAAACTCAGATTTGGTCCTGGTGTTTTGTGATGTTTTCGAAGCATCGTCATCCATGATGAATGAACTGATCCGGCAAATCTCGGTACACCAAGACACCAATAAATTTATTTACTTGATTGACGCCCCGGCCGCTACGTTTTACCCCACCAAAAGCAGTGAGATCATTTCTTCCTGGCAGCGGCGGTTGGCGGATCTGGGGCTTAATACGGGGCAATTTATCCTCTTGCCCAACCAGGAGCACAGTGCGAACGCACAAAACCCGCCGCAATTTATCGAAATTGACCAGCGCTTGGCTAATGTGGAACATGACCGATCCTACCGTATCTTGAATGTTTTGGAAAAAAGCATCCATGACATTGAAAATGTCATCATTCCCGAAATCAAGGACGGCATTGCAACCTGGAAAGAACGGATTAATTTAACCAGTTTGCTAATCCTTGGCGGCATTGCGGCACTCGCAGTGTTCCTAGAATTACAGCTTGGTATCGTTATTGACTTGTTGTTTGATCCCATCACTGGCCCCATCATTATCCTGGTCATTATCTCTGTCATGGTGCCTTTGCACTTGATTAACGCGAAATTGCAGTCCAAATTCATCATGAACCGCTTAAACGACCGCCGCAAAGACCTGCATTTGATGGAAAACTTGGGTGAATTTTTTGAGCTGAATTTGACGTTTTCACGGATGTTATTCAATTTCTCGGAACCTGCTGGCTGGAACAAAAAAGTCAGGACGCGATTGGCGCAACTCTCAGACAAAACTAAAGATTTAGTGCAATCGTTGAATGACAGTTTCAGCACTTATAATGACCGTGATTCAGATGCTCCCGATTAGCCACTGATGGCCGTTTATTTACTGACCACTATCTAAACGATTATGGACATTCTAAAAGAATACTTAGCGGTATGCTGGTTACAGAATGATCCCCTGGAACTGCCAAGATCGCCGAGTCTATTTAAAAACAGCTTGCTCCTATACTTTGTTATTGGCTATTTGCTGCAAGCTAATATGATCGATGATCCGTTAGAAGCATTTTATGAAATTACCCTGCAGATCCTATTGATGCTGATGTTTCTAGGCATCTTGCTGTTGCTGAACAAAGCCCTTTATGTCTATATTCAAGTCACCACCGCATTCTTGTTCAGTGCGAATATTATTTCGGTTTTTGTCATTCCTGTTATGGTGTGGTTGACTGTTACCGAAGATGTCTATAGTTACTATCTGTTTTCTCTATTGTTAGCCTGGTACTTCGCAATCGTTTCTTACATTATCAAACATACGTTGGATGTCAATGTCGCGGCCAGCATGGTTTTAGCCTTATTTTATTTCATAGCCACTTATTTGAGTGCTTTTGCGATTGGGCAATTGATATAAGTAAGGCCGGATTAGGCATGCAAACCTTTTCTGATTACTTTCTTGAGCGGCTTAATCCGATCTTCCATGCAATGCGTTAAATCACAGTATGCGATAGAGGACTCAATAAAGAAGTCGCGCTTTATCGGTGTCTTGATCCCTTGTCTGAGCGAGTCAGCCGTCGTTGATAGCCTTCGTCAGTTGCGAATTTCCCATCCCAGTGCGTCCCATATCGCCTTTGCTTACCGTATCAAAACCCATAATGGTTTTATCAGTCGGTTTAATGATGCAGGCGAACCCAGCGGCACCGCAGGAAAGCCAATTTTTCAGCATTTGGAGGGCAAAGACTTGATTAATGCCTTGTTGGCTGTCATCCGATATTTCGGTGGCATCAAGCTGGGGGCAGGGGGATTAACCCGTGCTTATGGAAATACCGCCAAGCGGGTGATTGAAATAGCTGAGCTATATCCTTACATTGAGGTTGCTGAAAGAAAGCTGACCTTGGATTACAAGCAAATGCAGCTTTTAGAGCACCTATTGAAAAAGCTGGACGGTGAAATAATCGGTCAAGATTTTGCCGAGCAGGTCCATCTAACCGTTCAGTTGCCGAGAGATAACCTTACGGCATTATTGGAGGCCTTTGGAGGATTGCATTAGACTATAGATTCGGCCTTTTAATGTCTGGACCGTTCGTGCTGAGCTTGTCGAAGCACACACCGCCTTTCGACAGGCTCAAGGCGAACGGAAACTTAATACTTCACAAGGCCGAATCAATAAAATTACGCTTTTTCAAAAAAGCTTTTGTACGTCACGAACATAAACGTCGATGTCAGGACATATAAAATTGGGGTCAACCAAGGCGTAATTTCGGTACACAAAATGGCTTCAAACACCAGAAATAACAAGGTTTTGTAGTACGCTTCCTTTTGTGTTGAACACTCATGCCGACCTGCTTCTTTGGCCTGGCTCCAACTGTAATCCTTGAACAACATCAAGGGGTAACTATACCAACTGGCGAATGTTGCGAGCATCAGCAAGGTGAAAATCAAGGTAATGTTGGCATAACCGTACAACCAGATGGCCAATTCTCGGCTGTCCCTGCCTCTAAGGTTTGCGGAGGTGTATTGCCAGTCAAAGAAAAAGTAGCTGATCATGTCGACCTGACCGTTGAGGATGTTGGCAAGGGCCGAAAATATAAACCAGCACAGCATGATCATGCCGCCCAAGATAATGGCCAAAGGCAAGCTTTTTTTGATGGCCCAGATCAACCCGACGGCGCCAGATTCTGCATGTTTCAAGTCACAGTATTTGGCTACGCCGACGCCGACAAACAGGCAAACGACGGCAGAAAAAATCCCCAGCGCGTAAGATACCCTGCCAACACACAATATTGCCGCCACTAACAGGGAGTAACCTATCCAAACCCAGGGGTCGCGGCGGATAAATAATAAGGATTTCCGCAACCAATCGCTGAACTTGATTTTTCTGTCGTAAATACTCATGAAGTGATCCTGTTGATTCCGACGGCTTTGCGTAATTCCCGGATGAACGGGCTGCTGATTGCACGGGCTTTTTTCGCACCTTCTTGCAGTTGTTCTTCGATATGGTCCGGTTTTTCCATCAGTGCGTCATACCTTTCCCGTGCCGGGGCAATTTGTCCGTTGATATGCTCAAACAAGATGCGTTTCATTTCGCCCCAGCCGATACCTTCGGCATAGCGCTGCCGAATTTGCGCCACTTCATCCGCCGTTGCAAAGGATTGGTAGATGCTGAATAAAGTGCACCCCTCGGTTTCTTTAGGCTCACCGGGCTCTAAAGAATTGGTCTTGATTTTGTTGATGAGCTTTTTCAGCTTATTTTCCGGTTCAAACAAGGGTATTGTATTATTGTAACTCTTACTCATTTTGCGCCCATCAAGTCCCGATAAAGTCGCACCATTCTCGTCAAGTACCGCTTCGGGCAAGGCAAAATACTCACCATAAATATGGTTGAATCGCCCCGCAATATCCCTCGCCATCTCAATATGTTGGACTTGATCCCTGCCGACAGGGACTTTGTTGGCATTGAACATCAGGATGTCGGCCGCCATCAGGATCGGGTAGCTGAACAAGCCCATCGTAATACCTTTGTCGGGATCTTGCTCGCCGCCTTGTTCATTGTCGGCGACGGCGGCTTTATAGGCATGGGCGCGGTTCATCAAGCCTTTGGCGGTCACGCAGGTAAGCATCCAAGTCAATTCCAGAATCTCGGGTACATCTGATTGACGGTAAAATACCGCATTATCTGTGTCCAAGCCTAAGGCTAGCCACGTTGCGGCAATTTCAAGGCTGGAACGCTTGACCCGTTCCGGCTCCTGGCACTTAATTAAAGAATGGTAGTCAGCCAGGAAATAGAATGGCTTGGCGTTTTGGTTTTTACTGGCAGCGATGGCGGGCCTGATAGCGCCGACATAATTCCCCAAGTGTGGCGTTCCGGTGGTAGTGATACCGGTAAGTATAATGGCTTTGTCCATAAGTTAAATTAGTTATTGTTATGTTCCTATTATTTTACCAGCCAATCGGATAGCTGCCGTAAATTGATTGAAATAAGGATTGAAATCCAGTTTAACAGCTTATTTGTGGGTGTCTATTCCTGGGCAAAACCAGGACCTGGAGACGGCAAAACCCTGGGCTTTCTTTTAAAGTTCAGATTATTTCTGGATAATCCTGCAAAAGCCGTTGCCTAAAGGTTTCGACGGCCTGTTCATTGCCGCGTTCATTTCGGGGTATTCCTACCGTGGATTCGGCAATAATCTTCATTGGGGCTGGAGACAAAAATACAATGCGGTCTGCTAGCGCAATCGCTTCCCGCAAATCATGGGTAACAAATAAGACGGTGTGAGGCCGCTGTTGCCATAAATTTATCAAGAGATGCCCAACCTGCCTTGCGGTCGCTGCATCCAGGGACACGAACGGTTCGTCCATCAACAGTACGTCAGGATTGATCGCAAAAGCCCGGATAATCGCCACCCTGCGGCTCATGCCCAGGGACAGCCGTTCCGGGTAAACGTGCTGAAATGGGGTAAGTTGCATCGCGTCCAATAAGGCATCAATATTATTGGAGGATGGCTTCTGTGCAATGGCCAGTTCAATGTTTTCCCTGACCGTACGCCAAGGCAACAACCGTGGATTTTGGAAGACATAGCCAATCTTGGGCGGTTTTTCTTGTTGCCCGAAGCCGATGTGCCCTTCATAATCATTATCGAGTTCGGCAATGATGTTCAGTAATGAAGTCTTTCCACAGCCGGATGGGCCGACCAAACAGACAAATTCACCTGAGTTGACGGCCAATTGGAAATCAGCCATGACTAAATGATTGTCGGCTTTGCCTTTTGCCGGGTACAGTTTTCTTTTAATGTCAATTGCGATCATCGTCTGTCAACGCCGCCAACGTTGCGCTTTTATGTCCAAGGGCTTTAAGACGAGCCATTCAATCAGTTGGATCACGGCGACAAAGGCAATGGTATAAGCTAAAATACTTGCTACATCAAATAGTTGAAAGAATAGGTGCAATTGGTAGCCCATGCCGTTACTGCGTCCCAGGAGTTCGACGACCAGGATGATTTTCCAGACCAACGCGAGACCTGAGCGGGTTGCACCCATGACATAAGGATATAATTGCGGCCAGACGACATGCAGCAAGGTTTTTTTTCTGCCGTAGCGGTAACAATGCGCCATTTCCAGTAAATCTTGATCCAGGTTGCGGGCGCCTTCGCGGACGGTGACAACCACATTGGGCAATTTGTTGATGACCACTGCCAAAATCGCTGCCACTTCAGTCAGGCCAAACCAGACATAACACAAAATGACGGTGACCAATGCCGGAATATTCAGGGAAACCACTAGCCAGTTGTCGAAGAAGCTGTCGAGTTTTTTGTTCCGTCCTAACGTAATGCCGATAGCGCAGCCCAGCAACATGGCAATGCTAAAGCTCACAATTAGCCTGAGCAATGTGACCCCCAAATGATAAGGGATTTGTCCGCTCAGGCAGCCTTGCCAAAAGACGCTGCCGACGACTAGGGGGGAAGGTAAGTTATTGCTGTTGAGGCAGGTCGCCAACACTTGCCACAACACCAACAATGCCAGTAATGATAGCACTGGCATAATTTTCCTCAATGTAGTCAGCACGATATTAATCTTGTGACCAGAATGTTCCCGGTTGCAGGTGCTCAGACTTTCCAGTGAGCAGATTGTTGCTTACCTTCCTCAACAAGGTATAAATCCGTTCTGCCGCTTGCTGTTCGGGCGCGCCCCATCGGGTAACTTCGCCTTCACAATATCGTTGGCGGAGTTTGGTTTGTGTGGCCATATCATCGGCTTGGATCAAGGGAATAATTTTTTTCCAATCGGGTTCCGATGCACATAACAACTGCTTGGCTTTTTTGCTGGCCTGGAAAAAGCTGTCCACCCCCTTTTTATGTCCCGTCGCCCAACTTTGCTTAAAGACATAACCCAATGCAGGGACGTTTTCCGGTATGCCTAAACCTTTTAATAGGCCTTTACCGTCAATCACCTGACGATAGCCTTGTGCTTCCAGCTTCGCGCCATAGTGCCAGTAATTAAGTGCTGCATCGACACGCCCTTGTTTAAGCTGTTCATTAATCAGCGGCGGGGCGCCAAATACTTTTTCAACTGAAGTGTTCAAGTCCAATTGCGCTTGTTGCGCTAATGTTTGCAACAACAACCAGTTTTTATCCAGTTCGCCTCCTGCGATCCCCAGTCGTTTCCCTTTAAGGTCCTTTATTGTGAGAATCGGGCTACTTTCCGGCACGATCAATGAGCCTGAGGTCGTTGAATACGGGTAAAAAGTGAAATCATTGCCTTCAGACCGGGCCTTAGATACCCAAATCCAGTCGGAAACGATGACATCCACCGCACCCGACTGTAAGGCTATCTTTCCGGCTTCGCTTGTGGCAATGGGATGGGTTTCTATGTTGAAGTCAAGGTTTTTGGCGTTGTCTTCGGTTTGCAAAACAGACAATTCCCACGCCAAAGTTCCCGTAGGCTGAACGCCAATTCGGATAGTCGTTTTATCTGACGCAAAACCGTTAGTCGCCAGAAGATAAAAGCCAAGTAATAAAACGTAAGTTTTCATGAGATGATTAATGTAAGGCACTCTAAATCCCCATTTTATCGACATATGCTCCCTTTAGTGAAAGGGTTTAGGCGATCAAAATACCGACGGGTTATTGATTAGGGTTTTCGATTAAAAATTGGTTTAATAATTCCTTATGCAGCTACCTTGAGTATTTCCAAAAACTAATTTAGGATTTGTAAAGGGTAAGCTATTCCCGCCCCGATAAAAACGGTACGAAACTCACTGCATCCAATTCTTCAACCTCATAGCCTTTTTCCGAGCGTATTACCCGTTGCAAGGCCTGTCTACCGCTTTCGCCGGTAGGGATCACCATGACACCGCCCATTGTCATTTGTTGTAGCAAGGTTTCGGGGATTTCGGGCGGTGCGGCACTGACCAGGATGCCATCAAAGGGTGCATACTCGGGCCAGCCCCAACCGCCGTCATTATGCAGATAGCTGACATTTTTGATTTTGAGTTCCCACAGGTTGTTTTTGGCTTTTTTTTGTAACGGGAGAATCCGTTCAACCGAGTACACATGATCCACTAATTGCGCGAGTATGGCCGTTTGGTAACCACAGCCCGTGCCGATTTCAAGTACCTTCGACAAATGTCCCGCTTTCAGCAACAGCTCCGTCATCCGTGCAACGATGTAAGGCTGGGAAATGGTCTGGTTATAACCGATAGGTAAGGGATTATCTTCATAGGCCCTGCTTGCCAAGGCCTCATCAACAAAGATGTGGCGCGGCGTACTGCGCATCACATCCAATACCTTATTACTGCGTATGCCTTGTTCGATCAAGCGGTTGACCATGCGGTCGCGGGTTCGCTGCGAGGTCATGCCTATCCCTTGCAGGCTTGGGTTCATACGTTTATCTCCTGGGGCAACCATGTTTTAATTTCGTTGATACGACTGTACCATGTCAAATCCAATTGTAGCGGAGTTACCGACACATAACCGGAACTGATGGCAAAAAAATCCGTTCCAGGCCCGGCATCCTGTTCCGCGCCCGGAGGGCCTACCCAATATAGCAGCCGTCCACGCGGGTCTTTGCCCGTAATGACGGGTTCCGATTTGTGCCGTTGACCTAGCCGAGTGGCTTGATAACCCTTCAAGTCCTTAATGGCAATATCCGGTACGTTGACGTTAAGGAGGGTATCTTTAGGCAAAGGCTTGGCGATCAATTGTTTTAAAATCGTGACTGCCACATGCGCGGCGGTCTCGAAATGTGTCACCTGTTCACCGCCTCCCGCCAACGAAATGGCCACCGCAGGCAAGCCCAAGAACCGTCCCTCCGTCGCGGCGGCGACTGTCCCTGAATACAGCACGTCATCGCCCAAGTTGCCGCCATGATTGATGCCGGCAAATACCATATCGGGTTCTTTCTCCAATAAGCCCGTAATCGCAAGATGCACACAATCCGTCGGCGTACCATCCACCTTAATGAAGCCGTTCTCGCCCACGGAAGCCCGAAGCGGCATTTCCAGGGTCAGCGAATTGCTGGCCGCACTGCGGTTTTTATCGGGCGCAACCACAGATATATCGGCATGTTGCCCTAATGCATTTGCCAGTGTAGACAGCCCTTCAGCCAAGTAGCCATCATCATTGCTCAACAAAATATACATTAACCATCGCCTGTTTGCAGAATCCGCTATAAAATCGATTAATAGTATCAACTTTGCACAACAAAACCAGCATTCGTGACAAAAAAGATCATCAACCCAAAAGACAGCGACTTGTTCAGGCAAACAATAGGTGATGTCCGCGCCGTAAAAAGCGACAAAGTTGTATTGACACAAGACAATCCTCCGCCCAAGCCTTATCCAAAACCCCGGCATCCTGACCTAAATGATGCCTGGCAGGACGCTATCGCGCCCGATATTGACGCTGTTGACCATGAGGAAATCCTTAGCTTTGCTGCACTTGGCGTACAAAATAGCGTCCTTGCAAAATTACGTAAGGGTTTTTTTGGAGTGCAAGCGGAAATCGACTTACATGGATTGAACAGACTAGCGGCAAAACAACAGTTTGTGCAATTTCTGCATGATGCTCTGGCACGGGGTTATCGTTGCGTCCATATTATCCACGGTAAAGGTTACCGCTCTTCCGATAACCATCCCGTCTTAAAAAACCACCTCAACCGATGGTTGAGGCAACATAAGGATGTGCTTGCCTTCTGTTCGACACCGCCAAGAAAAGGCGGTGCTGGTGCCGTTTATGTCTTGTTGAAATCATCAAAAGATCACCCGGATAAATACGATGAATAGAGCCCTGTTGTCATCTTTCGGAACTTATTGTTTTTGCTAACGCCTCCGCATAACCGATATACGTTCTTGGCGTTAACGCTAGCAAAGCCGTTTTAGCTTCTTCAGGAATGTCCAGTTTCTCGATAAACACCCGCAATTGTTCAGGCGTTATCCGCTGGCCTCGAGTCAGCTCCTTTAGCTTTTCATAAGGTTTTTCGATGCCATAACGACGCATCACGGTTTGGATGGGTTCTGCTAGGACTTCCCAGTTGGCGTTAAGGTCGGTTTCGATAGCTTCTGGATTAATCTGCAATTTTGAAATGCCTTTTAAGGTCGCCTGGATGGCAATGCTGGTATGGGCGATGCCGACACCGATATTGCGTAGTACGGTGGAATCGGTCAGGTCGCGTTGCCAGCGGGAAATAGGTAATTTCTCCGCCAGAAATGCGAACATCGCATTAGCCAAACCGAGATTGCCTTCGGAGTTTTCAAAATCTATCGGGTTGACCTTATGCGGCATGGTGGACGACCCCACTTCGCCCGCCACGGTTTTTTGCTTGAAATAACCCAAGGAGATGTAGCCCCAAACATCGCGGTCGAAATCCAGCAATATCGTATTGAAACGGGACAAGGCGTGAAAATATTCCGCCATGTAGTCATGCGGCTCGATCTGGATGGTGTAAGGGTTAAACTGCAAGCCTAGCGATTCGACAAATTGTTCGGCAAAATCCGGCCAATCGACTTCGGGATAAGCGATGCAATGGGCATTGTAATTGCCTACCGCACCATTGATTTTGCCCAACAATTGCACTTGTTCCAGTTGTTCTGCCTGACGAGATAAACGGACGACGGTATTGGCAAATTCCTTGCCGACGGTAGTTGGAGTTGCCGATTGTCCGTGGGTGCGCGACAGCATCGGCTGGTTCGCAAACTCCACGGCGCATTGCCGGATGGCTTCGATGCAGGCTTGCATTTGGGTGAGTATTACGTCCCGTCCTTCCTTCAACATCAGCGCATAGGACAGATTGTTGATGTCTTCCGAAGTGCAGGCAAAATGGATGAATTCGCTGACTTGTTCCAGCTCGGCTATGCCGGCAATTTTTTCTTTTAGGAAATACTCAACCGCCTTGACATCGTGGTTGGTGGTTCTTTCGATGTCCTTGATCCGCTGGGCATCGGGTTCGGCGAAATGGCTGACGATGTGTTCCAAGACCTGGTTGGCATTATCGCTAAATGCGTTGACTTCCACGATTTTGGGATGACTAGCCAAGGCTTGCAGCCAACGGATTTCGACCAACACACGGTAACGTATCAGGCCGAACTCGCTGAAAATGGGACGCAAGTCTTCCACCTTATTGGCGTAGCGACCGTCTATGGGGGAAATGGCGGTTAGGGTAAAATAGCTCATGGCTTTTCTTAATTTAAATAATTAGGTGTAAGTGTTCGTCCTGGATTCAATCACGCCGCCTCCGAGGCAAGTATCGCCCTGGTAAAATACCACGGATTGCCCCGGCGTTATCGCGCGCTGGGGTTCGTAGAAACTTACCTGACAACGATCTTCGCTTAACGGCTCCACGCGGCAGGGTTGGTCGGCCTGACGGTAACGGGTTTTTGCGGCACATTCGATAGCTTGCGTTAACGGCTTGTTATTGCACCAATCTAGACGGCTGGCTTCAAGGGAATCATGCAACATGAGGGGATGGTCATGGCCTTGCCCAACGATGAGGATATTGTTTTCCAGGTCTTTGTCGAGCACGTACCAAGGCTCATCCGGTGCGTCCTTAACGCCACCAATACCCAAGCCTTGGCGTTGCCCCAGGGTGTAATACATCAAGCCTTGGTGCTTGCCGATTAACTGGTCTTCCGGTGACCGCATTTCGCCGGGCTGGGCGGGTAAGTAGCGCTGCAAAAATTCCTTAAACTTACGTTCGCCTATAAAGCATATCCCCGTGCTGTCTTTTTTACGGCAATTATCAAACCCTGCTTGTTGAGCCAGTTGGCGGATTTCCTTTTTATGCAGATGGCCGATGGGGAATAAGGTGTGCGCCAGTTCGTATTGTTTAAGTGTGTACAGGAAATAACTTTGCTCCTTGTCAGGGTCTAGCCCTTTCAACAAGAAAAACTCACCGTCGTTTTCACTGACCCGCGCGTAATGTCCAGTAGCAATATATTCAGCACCCAAATCCTGGATAGCGTAATCCAGGAAAGCCTTAAACTTGACGTACTTGTTGCACAGGATGTCGGGGTTGGGCGTACGTCCGGCCTTGAATTCGGACAGGAACACTTCAAACACCTCATCCCAATACTCGGCGGCAAAATTGACTGTCTTTAATTCGATGCCGAGCTTGTCGCACACTTGTTGGGCATCGGCCAAGTCTTGCATGGCGGTACAGTATTCGGTGCCGTCGTCCTCTTCCCAATTTTTCATGAACAAGCCAGTCACTTGGTGGCCTTGCTCAAGTAATAATAAAGCCGTTACCGAGGAATCAACACCGCCCGACATCCCTACGATGATGTTCTTAGGCATGTTTCAAATCAATAAAAGTTTTCAGCAGAGACAACGGATAGCGTTGGCCGCTAAGGTATTCGTCAACTGCAATCGAAACCAAGGGACTACGTAAACGATGTTTCTGGTCGTGAATTTCCTCACGCGTTAACCAATGCGTCGCCACAATGCCTTCGTCTAGGGTATGGTTAGGGTCATGGCTATGGCATTGCCCCGAAAAGCAACATCTTAAGAAACTAGGGGCTTGTGAGTTTTTACGCCAAAGCTGGATAGATACGATCTGTTCAGGTTCAAATTGCCAACCGGTTTCTTCTAACGCTTCGCGTTTCACGGCATCGATCAGGCTTTCGTTTTCCTCAAGATGCCCAGCGGGTTGGTTGAATTGCAAGCCATTGGATGTATGTTCCTCGACCAGCAAAAATCGCCCATTGCGCTCAATGACAGCGGCAACCGTAACGTGTGGTTTCCACACCATTATTCTTTCCGACAAATTAAACGGATATTTTACAAGATTTATCTATGACTGATAGGCAAAGATTTGAACTAACCATCGTAATAATGTCCAACCAAACGATTTATATGAATTGAGTTATCGTCCATTCATGGTACTTTTGATTTTATTGTTATAATTAGGTTGAATTATGCCGATATCAGCATTATGTTAGTAGTGTGTAATTAATGACGAGATCCTATGGCTGAATTTGAGCCTTTTAAAGATGATGACCACGGCTTGGCCATACAAMCCGCCAAGCCGCAACTGAAAAAGCCACCTTTGTATAAGGTCATCTTGTTGAATGACGATTTCACGCCCATGGCATTTGTCATTGACATATTGATGCACTTTTTCGCTATGCCGGAAGATTTGGCAACGCGGGTCATGCTGCAAATTCATACCCAAGGCGTGGGCGTGTGCGGAACCTATACCAAGGACGTTGCCGAAACCAAAGTGTGTATCGTCAACGAATATTCGCGTGAACATCAACATCCGTTGCTCTGTTCAATGGAAGAAATGTAGTTTGGAGCGTGTATGTTAAGTAAAGAACTTGAAGTGACACTAAACAATGCCTTTAAAAATGCCCATGATAAGCGTCATGAATTTATCACGGTTGAGCATTTGTTGCTGGCTTTACTTGACAATGCGTCCGCAGGGGCTGTCATGATCGCCTGTGGTTGTGACATCAATGCATTGCGAGGGCAACTGACGCAATTTATTGACGAGACGATTTCCCTGATCCCTGATGGCGTACAACGCGACACCCAACCGACATTGGGTTTTCAGCGTGTGTTGCAAAGGGCGGTCTTTCACGTCCAGGCTTCTGATAAAAAAGAAGTGTCCGGTGCGAACTTGTTTGTCGCCTTGTTCAGTGAGCAAGATTCCCATGCAGTTTATTTGTTGAACAAACAGGACGTTTCCAGGTTGGATGTGGTCAATTACCTTGCCCATGGGATTTCCAAATTTGACCAGGACAGTGCTGCACCTGATGACTCAGCAGCAGACAGCAACCCGCAGGATGCAGAACTTGCGGGCAGCCCCTTAGAAAAATATACCGTAAACCTGAACGAAGAAGCCGTTAAAGGCAGGATTGATCCCTTAATTGGCAGGGATTTAGAGGTTGAGCGGACAATTCAGGTGCTTTGCCGTCGGCGTAAAAACAACCCATTATTGGTAGGTGAAGCCGGCGTTGGCAAAACCGCTATAGCGGAAGGCTTGGCAAAACGAATCGTCGAAGAAAATGTCCCTGAAATCTTGATGAACAATATCATTTATTCATTGGATTTAGGTGCGTTGGTTGCAGGTACCAAATACCGGGGAGATTTTGAAAAACGCTTGAAAGCGCTTATCAATCATCTCAAAAATAAGCCCGAAGCGATCCTCTTTATTGATGAAATCCATACCATTATCGGTGCCGGTTCAGCTTCCGGCGGCACAATGGACGCATCCAATTTGATTAAACCGATGCTGGCTTCCGGGCAATTGCGTTGTATTGGTTCCACCACTTATCAAGAATATCGGGGCGTGTTCGAAAAAGATCATGCGTTGACGAGACGATTCCAAAAAATAGACATCCTTGAGCCTTCGGTAGAAGATACCATATTGATTTTAAAGGGACTGAAATCACGCTTTGAGGAACATCATGATGTCAAATACACGACAGAAGCGCTACGTCTAGCGGCGGAATTGTCTGATCGTTACATCACTGACCGCCATTTGCCCGACAAAGCCATCGACGTGATTGATGAAGCGGGTGCGAAACAGCGTATGACTGCAGAAGCGCAGCGTAAATCCTTGATTGAAGCCGCCGAAATTGAGGAAATCGTCTCAAAAATTGCCAGGGTCCCAGCCAAGTCGGTTTCCACCAATGATATCGAAAAATTGGGCAATCTGGAGAAAAATCTCAAAATGCTGGTTTTTGGCCAGGACGAAGCCATTTCCGCTTTGGCTACCGCAATAAAGCTATCCCGTGCCGGACTTAGGGAATCCCAAAAAACTATTGGTTCATTTCTTTTTTCAGGCCCTACCGGCGTTGGAAAAACCGAAGTGACTCGGCAATTGGCGAAGGTATTAGGAATCGAACTGATCCGCTTTGATATGTCGGAATACATGGAGCGCCACACGGTCTCCAGGTTGATCGGCGCACCGCCGGGTTATGTTGGCTTTGACCAGGGCGGTTTGTTGACTGAACAAATCAGTAAACATCCACATGCCGTGTTGCTTTTGGACGAAATCGAGAAAGCCCATCCAGATGTCTTCAATCTGTTGTTGCAGGTGATGGATCATGGTTCATTGACGGACACGAATGGTCGAAAGGCGGATTTCCGTAACATTATTATGGTTATGACCACCAATGCTGGAGCCGAGGAAAGCAGCCGCGCATCCATTGGTTTTACCCACCAGGATCATGCTACCGACAGCATGAAAGTGATCGAAAAAGGCTTCTCGCCGGAGTTCCGTAACCGCTTGGATGCCATTATCCAGTTCAAACCGTTGGACATCTCTATTGTTGGTCACGTTGTCGATAAGTTTATCTTTGAATTGGAAGCTTTGCTTGCTGACAGACAAGTGACATTATCTCTGGATGCGGAGGCGCGGTTGTGGCTAGCTGAAAATGGCTGCGATCCAAAAATGGGGGCAAGGCCAATGGCGCGACTGATTCAAGAAAAGATAAAGAAGCCGCTTGCCAATGATTTATTGTTTGGAAAGTTGGCGCACGGCGGCAATGTCCGTGTGTACTTGGAAAACAACGAACTGCGCTTTGTGATCGAAAGTAAGGAATTGACGGTTTCTGAGAACAACTGAACGGGAATTTCGGCTAGAGTAAGCTAACCGAGAGCTTAGCGCATGCGAAACGAAATACGGCCTTTGGTTAAATCATAAGGAGTCATTTCTACTTTGACACTGTCACCCGTAAGAATGCGGATATAGTGCTTACGCATTTTCCCTGAAATATGGGCGGTAACAATATGCCCGTTTTCCAATTGCACACGAAACATGGTATTAGGTAAGGTATCAATTACCTTTCCTTCCATTTCAATTTGGTCTTCTTTTGCCATAAAGATTACTTAATAAATTAAAAAATCATTATACCATATCCTGCCTATCGTCAATAGCAAGCAGGTCCCTTTTATTCTTACCTTGCTTGTCAAGAACTTGCGGCGCAAAGTTGGTGCCAACTTCCCGTGTCCTGGTCTGTTGGCCCGCTGTGCAAAAAAAGGCCCCTGGGCTTGTGTCCCTTGGGGCCTTGGTCATATGGCGCTTGGCGATTCCCTACTTTCGCACGGCAAGCTGCCGCACTATCATCGGCGCTAGGCGGTTTCACTTCCGGGT
>NZ_AYLO01000057.1 GCF_000496735.2 Methyloglobulus morosus KoM1 | reverse complement strand
ATACAGTTGTGTAAACTTGATTTGCTTAAGTTTTGATAAAAAGTAGGCATAAAATTACATTCTTGACTATGCTTTTGCTGAAGACAATGACATCAAGTCCATAAGCCTAATAAATATTTGAATTGACTGTGACTGAAAAGAAATCCATTCTACCGACTTATAATGTCTCGCCTGAGCGAAACAGTGCTTACATACGCCAAATGTTGCCCTTGATGTTGAAGCACAACGTCCCCGTCGACCCCATGAATTATGCGGTTTGGTACCATTATGTGGCAGGTATTAATGGCGAGCTGACTAATGCAATCGACAGCCTAATTGAGGATCAAAAACCGTTCGATACAGACGTCACATTAAACCTTTACAAAAAATATATCTGCAATGCCTCGATCGATGAATTTGAGAAAATCAACAATAATTTGCTAAAACTCATCAATCAAACTTCAGTGTCGATTAATACGGCAAGCGAAAAAGCATCGGTAATTGGCGATAATTTTAACCATACATTAAAAGTGCTGGAAACCAACGATGATGGGAGCAATATTAAATCTGTCCTCATCGAAATAATATTGCAAACGACACAATTGGCCGAAGCCAGTAAAGATTTAAAAAGCCAATTGGATGAAACCCAGAAAGAAATGGAAGAACTGCGAAAAGAGCTGTCTGTCGTCCGGGAAACCGCAAACACGGATAAATTGACAGGACTGCTAAACCGCTGGGCATTCGATAAGGCATTGGAAGAACTTATTCATACCGCCATTCCCAATCAGGCCTGCCTGGCCATATTAGATATTGACAATTTTAAACGGATCAACGACGGTTTTGGACATTTGGTTGGGGATAAGGTGATCAAGCATATTGCCGCAATACTGAAAAGACATGCCGCACCGCATCACCAAGTGGCTCGCTTTGGCGGCGAAGAACTCGCCATTATTATGCCCGACACGACTTTGACCGAAGCGTTTGATTTTATAGAGCAAATCAGGTTGGTTCTAGACGTGAGCCGATTAACCTATAAACGCAACACTGAAACCATCGGCAAGGTCACTGTCTCGGCAGGCATCGCATCCTTTCAGGCAGAGGATGAAATTACCCACCTTTTAACCCGTGCCGACAAGGCCTTATATCGCGCCAAAGAAACGGGCCGCAATAAAGTCGTCACTGAAAACGCACTTTTGCAATAGCTTTCTATAAGCAGTAAACCTGGGGGGAAGCTTACCATCAGCTTCCGAATGCTATTCCCCTACATCACTGCACTTACATCCAAACCATAAATCGGCAAACAACAAACACATTATTTTACCTTTCTCGACCCAACCTTAAGTCCGTCAGCTAGAAATGCTGGTTTACTATTGCCCCTAAAAATTTCAATGTCAAGTTACTATTACCCTGTCCCGCCGTACATATTCACAAACAAGCAGCGAAAAGGCCGCTATAATTGCGGGTAATTTATCATGACCGCCCATCGAATTTTTGATTCACGCTTATTCCAAATCACCCAACAGAATATGGAACTACAAAACGCTTTTGTAAGCTGGTTTCGCAATTCATCGCCTTATATACACGCCCATCGCAATAAAACCTTCGTCATCTCGTTTGGCGGCGAGGCGGTATTGGCCCAAGATTTCGACCACCACGTCCACGATTTTGCGTTATTGAGCAGCTTAGGAATAAAACTAGTCTTAGTCCACGGCATTCGCCCACAGATAGACCTGCGCCTCGCTCGCCTTAACATCCCTGCCCGCTTCCATCATAACCTGCGCATTACTGACGATATTGCATTGCAATGCGTAAAAGAAGCGGCGGGGATCGTGCGCGTGGAAATCGAAGCCTTATTGTCTATGGGCTTGGCGAATTCGCCGATGGCGGGTAGTGGGTTGAAAGTCGCCTCAGGAAATTTTGTCACCGCCAAACCCTTGGGTGTTATTGATGGCGTGGATTATTGCCATACTGGCGAGGTGCGCCGTATTGACAATAAAGCCATCCAGCTTCAACTGGAACAGAAAAATGTCGTGTTGATTTCACCCATCGGCTACTCGCCCACGGGTGAAGTCTTCAACCTGTCTGCTGAACAGGTAGCAACCTCAGTGGCGATTGCACTTAATGCGGAAAAATTGATCCTGTTGACGGAACAAAGCATCCCAAACCCTGACAATAACCAGCCGATCCGCCAGATGACGACTGACGAAACCCAGCTCTATTTGGAAAAGCACCCAGGCATACCGAACACCATGGCCCTATCGCTTAAAGCAGCCATGCAGAGTTGCCAATCTGGAGTTAAACGAGCCCACTTAATTGACAGGACTGTCGATGGCGCATTATTGCTGGAATTGTTCAGCCATGATGGCATGGGCACATTGATAAGTTCAACGCCGTTTGAAGCATTGCGGCCTGCAACATTGGACGACATCGGCGGTATTCTTGAGCTCATAAAGCCTCTCGAGCAGCAAGGCAAACTGGCAAAACGCTCACGGGAAAAAATCGAAATGGAAATTTCAGATTACATCGTCCTGGACATAGACGGTATGATTATCGGCTGTATGGCCTTGCATCCTGATGAACAAGGGCAGTTTGGGGCAATTGCCTGCCTTGCTGTGCATCCTGATTATCAGGGATCGGCGCGCGGGCAACGCATGTTCGAGCATGCCTGCGAAAAAGCCAAGATGTTAAAACTCAATAAACTGTTCTTGTTATCGACGCAAACGGCGCATTGGTTTATCGAGCGCGGCTTTCAGCCTTCGACAATAGACAGCCTACCCGAAACGCTCAAGGCACTCTACAACCCGGAGAGAAATTCCAAGGTTCTAAGTAAATCCATCGATAACCCCAAAACATGACAGATCCCATCCCTTACGTTTCAATATTACAGCTTACTGACTCGCATATCCTAGGTACGCCAGAAGCCACACTACTGGGCATCGACACCGCCTACTATTTCAACTCAGTCCTGGAACATGCGTTTAATTCGGCAATGCGCTTTGACCTGTGCCTGCTAACTGGCGATTTGGCGCAAGACCCTTGTCCCGCAAGCTACCGTCACCTATTGGATAAACTTGAAGATTACGATATTCCCAGCGTATGCCTACCCGGCAACCATGATGATTTCGGCATGATGCAAGAAATTTTGAATACAGAGCGCATCAATTGCCGTAAGCAGGTTTTTTGGGGCAACTGGCAAATCATTGCCCTAAACAGCCAAATACTGGATTCGCCCAATGGCTATCTGGCGCAGGCTGAGCTTTCTTTTCTTGAGCAATGCCTCAAGCAACACCCCGATCTTTTCACCTTGATAGCCATCCACCACCATTGCGTACCCAGCCGAACCGTTTGGATGGACAGCATGATGATTGGAAATGCCCAAGACTTATTCGACCTTATCAAGCCGTTTCCGAATGTAAAAGCCATTGTTAACGGCCATATCCATCAGGAGATGGATATCCAGTTTGATTCCGTCCGCGTCCTGACAACACCTTCTACCTGTTTTCAATTCAAGCCCCACAGTAAACAGTTCAGTTTGGACGACAAATCCCCCGGTTACCGTTGGATTAATCTCTATGATGATGGCCGTATACACACCAATGTTGTGCACATCCCCGAACCATTGGTCGGCTTACAAACAGACACTCACGGTTATTGATCCCTAAATATCGGGGTAGATTGGAGCGAGGGGATTTTAAGGGGCTCCGTTAATTTTTTGCTTGCTTATACCGTTGCACTTAGCCAAATAACCACTGGCATCCACGGGAACGGAGTCCGTCGTCAAAATGACGCCCAACTCGGTCATCGCCCGCTGGTACACCTTACGCTTGAAATACACCACGTCCTTGAGCGGCTCCCAATAATCCACCCAACGCCAACCGTCAAATTCAGGTTTGGGGCAATGATCAAAGCGCACATTGGATTCATGCGAAATAAGCCGAAGCATGTACCAAATCTGCTTTTGCCCGATGCACAAAGGGGTGGAGTTTTTACGGATATAACGGTCAGGCAGCTGATATTTCAGCCAATAACGAGTACGCCCTAAAATCTGGACGTGCCCTTCTTCCAACCCCGTTTCCTCCCACAATTCACGATACATCGCCGTCTCAGGGTCTTCGTCTTGATTGATGCCGCCTTGCGGAAATTGCCACAAGTCCACGCCCATCCGTTTTGCCCAGAACACGCGACCCTCGTCATTGCAAAGGATTATACCGACATTGGGCCGATATCCTTTTGAGTCGATCATGTCAACAACCTTTATCTTTTACCTATCCTAACTCCGTAATCAGCCTGTGATAAAATCAAGGTTAGGATGGAACAATGTAATTGCTTACATTGTTCCATAAATATAGCCCGGATGCTAGATGGCAAATCCCTTTAATTTTTCATGGCAGGAAAAGAGTGAGCTTAGCGATTTTTGATTTGGACAACACCTTGATTGCCGGTGACAGCGACTACCTCTGGGGCCAATTTCTGGTTGACCAGGGCATTGTCGACAAGGCCTATTACGAGACGGCCAATACCAAGTTTTACAGTGATTACAAACATGGAACTTTAAACATTACCGAATTCCTGCACTTTTCGCTGAAACCGTTAGCCGATAACCATCCCGACGACCTGTATCGATGGCGGAATCAATTTATTGAGACCATTATTAAGCCGCTCGTGTTGAAACCCGCCCTACAATTGGTCGACAAGCACCGAGAACGCGGTGACACACTGATGGTCATTACCGCCACCAATCGCTTCGTCACCGAACCTATTGTCAAGCTCTACGGCATAGAATTGTTACTTGCGACTACGCCCGGCAAGGTGGACGGCCAATATACGGGTACGTTTATCGGCATCCCCTGTTTTCAAGAGGGCAAGGTCAAGCTGCTGGAAGAATGGCTAGGGCAGTCTACCGAAACGCTGACAAATAGCTGGTTCTACAGCGATTCCCATAATGACCTGCCTTTGCTGAAAAGGGTGGATAACCCCGTCGCCGTCGATCCAGACGACAAACTTAACGCTTGTGCAAAAAAGATGGAATGGCCGATTATCAGCCTAAGGTCAGGAGTTTGCCCACGCCATCATTTTCAGAAATAGACGGCTTTCCCACTGGTAGGACGCGCTTGCCCATGATCAACGCGCATAAAATAGGCCAGTAATTGACAAGGAATCCAACCATCACAAGAAAATACCGATGACCAAAGCCAGCCAGCCTTCTTCGCTAGACTGTGGGATTGCCGTCATTCATTCCAACCAATTGGAAGAACTGCGTGACGTGGTGGAATATTGGCTAAGGCGACACCCGCTAGCCCCCTTGGAAAACGAAATCTTCCTGGTACAAAGCAATGGCATGGGGCAGTGGCTGAAGCAAGGCCTAGCACAAAATAGTGCGTTAGGCATCGCGGCGGCGATTAAGATACAACTACCCGCATTGTTTATCTGGAATGCTTATCGGGCTGTATTGGGCCAACAACTGACCACAGAACAGCCGCTTGCAAAATCCCCGCTCACTTGGCGCTTGTACCGCTTGTTGCCGACATTAGTCTCCCAGCCGGATTTTGTAGCATTGGCAAGATTTTTGACCGATGACACCAACTGCCGCAAACGTTTCCAGCTTGCCGAACAGCTTGCCGATCTTTTTGACCAGTATCAAGTTTACCGTTCGGACTGGATCAATGATTGGGGGAACGGCCACGACAAATTAAGGAACGCACAGGGCGAAATGCTGCCCATGCCCGAACTACAGCATTGGCAGCCCCTATTGTGGCGGGCGATCCAAGCCGACTTGGGCGAGATCGATACGGAATATGCGAGCCGCGCATCGGTCCATACCTTATTCATGAACCGAATTGATGGCTTAGCTCAGCGCCCTGCGGGCATTCCACGAAGGATAATCGTATTCGGCCTATCTTCCTTACCCCAGCAATCGCTTGAAGTATTAGCCAAATTGGGCAAATTTTGCCAGATTGTGCTGTTTGTCCATAACCCCTGTCAATATTACTGGGCGGATATTATTGAGGACAAAGAGCTACTAAAAGCCAATCGGCGGCGACAACACTACAAATCCGGAATGACAGCCGCAATGCCCCCCGAAGAGTTACATCTCAAGACCCAACCCTTACTTGCTGCGTGGGGCAAACAAGGTCGGGATTATATCCGTTTATTGGACCATTTTGATGAAACCCAACGCTACGCAAACTGGCATTGGCCGGACAACAAAATTGACTTGTTCAAGGACTACGGGGAATCCGGCACCCGTAATTTACTGCAACAACTCCAGCAAACGATACTGGATTTGGAACCATTACCCTGCGATCCCGTCACCTTATCGGCCATCGATAATTCGCTGGCGTTTCATATTGCCCACAGCCCGCAGCGTGAAGTCGAAATCCTGCACGACCAGTTGTTAGACCGTTTTAATGCCGCCGAGCACAACGGAAACCGCTTGCATCCCCGTGATATAGTGGTGATGGTGCCGGACATCAACAAATACGCACCGCACATCCGCGCCGTGTTCGGGCAAATCAAACCCGAAGATCCTCGCTATATACCATACAGTTTAGCTGACCAACAGCAACGCGGTCAAAACCCCTTGTTGGTCGCGGTCGAAACATTGGCCAACCTGCCCGAATCCCGTTTTACCGTCAGCGAATTCCTTGGCTTGCTTGAAGTCCCGGCCCTCAGACAGCGTTTTGGCATTGAAGAAGCCGCTATCCCAACATTACATCAATGGATAGAAGAGTCCGGTATCCGTTGGGGCTTGAATGCGTGGCAACGGGCGCAAACAGTGGACGGCATACCCGATCATTTGGAAGCCAATACGTGGCATTTTGGTTTAAAACGGATGCTGCTGGGCTATGCGGTAGGCGCAGGTACGGCTTTTAACGGTATTGAGCCTTTTGAGGAGATTGGCGGATTGGAGGCAAACTGGCTAGGCAACGTGTCCTTCCTCCTGGAAACCCTTGAAAAATACGCTATCCAGTTAAAACCGGATAAAAATTTTACCGAATGGCAACAAACCCTGCTGGCCTTGATGGACGATTTTTTTGCATCAGATAATGAACCCGAGCGAAAAATATTGGAAACGCTTACGCGTTCCTTGACAACTTGGGGACACAACTGTGAACAAGCCGGCCTGACATCGGGCGATACGCTGCCATTGAGTGTAGTTCGCGAAGCCTGGTTAGCTGGCGTAGATGAACCTACACTCCACCAACGCTTTCTCAGCGGCCGCATCAACTTCTGCACATTAATGCCCATGCGAGCCATTCCCTTTCGCATCATCTGCCTTCTGGGGATGAATGACGGCGATTATCCGCGCAGCCATCAACCCCAGAGTTTTGACCTGATGAGCCAGAGGGGACAATATCGTCCCGGCGACCGGTCACGTAGGCAAGACGACCAATATTTGTTCCTGGAAGCACTGCTGTCAGCACGCGAACAACTTTATATCAGCTGGGTAGGCCGCAATATCCGCGACAACAGCGAGCTGCCGCCATCGGTACTTGTCAGCCAACTGCGGGATACTTTGGAACAGGGCTGGCAGCTATCGGATAACTCCCCTTCCCTGCTGTCAATGCTGACGGTTAAACACCCGCTGCAAGCATTTAGCAAACAATATGTCACCCGTCTTCGTGATCCTCGCTTATTTACATATGCCAGGGAATGGTTCGAAGAATCAACGCCCCTCAACCCATCTAAACCAACAACCATAACAAACGATGAAAAAAACCTCACGTTAACGGTAGAGTCACTGGCATACTTCCTGAGATCGCCCGTCAAGGCATTCTGCAACCAAACCCTCAAGTTTGGTTTTGATGACGAAAGGGTCACCAGCGAAGACAATGAACCGTTCGGATTTAACGCTCTGGATAGTTATGGGCTAAGCAATGACCTGCTAAATGCCGTTAAGAACTCAAACCCAAACAACCTGAACGATTTTTTTGACCACGAATGCACTACGCTCGCCGCTAAAGGTAAACTTCCCTTGGGGCCGTTTGCCCTAGCGGCATTCGACAGTATCAAATACCCTGTCACCCAGGCATTTCAGCAATATCAAGCGTACCTGGATGATTGGCCTACAATGCTATTGCCGCAATCTTGTGAAGTAAAATTTGAGTTAGATAATGGCATCACTATCCTATTAACCGGCAACCTAAGCCAGCTTCGGCAAAAAGAAGATGGCAAAAGCAAAGGCTTGATCCATTTAACTGCACAGTCGCTTATTGCCAAAGATAGCAAAATTGATTTCCATAAGCTGTTGTTGCACTGGGTGCAACATCTTCTCGGCTGTGCTGTTGGCATGAGCCTACAATCCTTGGTAATAAGCGCTGATAGCGTACTTGAAATCGCACCTATACCGAAAGAAGCTGCCGATGACCTCCTTAAAACGCTGGGCTATGCTTGGCACCAAGGTTTGCAAGCCCCCTTGCCGATTGCTTGCAAGACGGAATTTGCTTGGTTAGACGCAAAACCTGAGCAAGCCGACGCTGTCGCTATATCCAAATACGAAGGCAATGACTGGAGCAAGGGAGAAGTCCATTACGATGCCTACCTGGCACGATTTTTCCCTAACTTTGCCAGCTTAAGCCCGCCTGATAGCGAACACGGTTTTAAATTTTGGGCAGATACCCTTTATCGCCCCCTATTTGACCACGCCAAGCTACACCAAACTGTGCAGGAAGCACAGCCATGACGGCCATTAACCCCCTAAATCCCCTGACTTTCCCCTTGTCCGGCACACGGTTGATTGAAGCCAGCGCGGGCACAGGAAAAACTTTTACTATCGCTGCGTTGTATGTGCGGCTGATCCTTGGGCATGATAGTGATAACGCGTTACAAGGGCGGGAATTATTCCCACCAGACATCTTGGTCGTGACGTTCACCGAAGCCGCCACCAAGGAATTACGTGAACGTATCCGTAGCCGCTTAAGCCAAGCAGCGCGGTATTTTAGCCAACTGCCTGAAGTCGGCGATGAGTTCTTGGAACAGCTACGCGCCAGTTATTTGCCCAGCGAATGGCCTATTTGCGCCCATCGCTTAAAGCTGGCCGCCAACTGGATGGACGAAGCCGCTATCTATACCATCCACGGCTGGTGCAACCGCCTGTTGCAGCAACACGCCTTTGACAGCGGCAGCCTGTTTCGCCAGGAAGTGAATAACGACGACTTGGAGTTATTGAATGAAGTCGTGCGGGATTATTGGCGGACTTTTTTATATCAAATGTCAAATGATGACCCGGACTTTCAGAGTATTTATCTATTTTTCAATCAGCCAAGTGCTTTGCTAAAGGAAATCCAAACGCAATTAAGAAATTCAGATCAGATTGGTAATTGTTTGATTCCAAATCAAAGCCTCAAATTACTAATAGCCGCAACCAATAAATTCAAACGAGATAAGCTCGATAAGCTCAAACGCCCGTGGGATCAATGGGCAGATGAGATTGCGGCTTTAGTAGAGACTGCCGTAAGCAATAAAGTATTGCCCGCAAAAAACTATAATGTTGCTAATCGTAAAAATTGGATTGACAAAATAAAACAGTGGAGTTCAGATCCTCTCCAGGAGACACTTGATATTGGGAAAGGCTTTGAAAATTTAACCCCATTTGGTATGGAAAGCCTAGCAAAAGAAGGTCATAACCCACCAAAACATCCCGGATTTGAAGCAATTAACCAATTGCCTCAACAACTCGCAAAACTGCCTAGTTTAAGGGTCGAGATAATTAAGCATGCCATCCATTGGATCAGGAAGCGCTACGACCAAGTAAAACAACGCTTGGCGCAAATGACATACGACGATATGTTGACCCGCCTCGACAAGGCTTTGCAAGGTGACAATGGCTTGCGGCTGGCCGACGTGATCCGGCAGCAATATCCTTATGCCTTGTTTGACGAATTCCAGGACACCGATCCCATCCAATACCGGATTATTTCCACGCTATACCCTAGTCGCGGCGCTGCCGACTTGGGTTGCTTTATGATTGGCGACCCTAAACAGGCCATCTACTCGTTCCGCGGCGCCGATATCTTCACCTATCTCAAAGCCCATCAAGCCACGGTAGGACGGCATTACACACTGGGAACCAATTACCGCTCCACGACAGCCCTTGTGAATGCCATCAACCAGGTTTTTCTGCGAGCAGACCGGCAAGACGAAGGGGCGTTCCGTTTCAAAATCGGTAATGGCAATCCCTTACCATTCATAGCAGTCAATGCAAAAGGCCGCGATGATGAATGGATTGTCAACAGCCAGACAGCGCCAGCCTTAACCGTTTGGCACTGGGAAACGACCGATCCCATTGGTATGCCGGACTATCGGGAAACGATGGCTGAAACCACGGCCAGCGAAATCGTGCGGTTGCTGAATAGGGCAAGCGCGGAAACCGGGTTTAAGGCGCAATCTGGGGAAGTTAAACCTCTCCAACCTTCAGATATTGCCATCCTGGTACGCAGCGGCACTGAAGCCAAGATCATGCGTTCTGCCTTGGCAAGCCGACAGTTACGCAGCGTTTACCTAAGCGAGCGCGATTCCATCTATGCCAGCCTTGAAGCCGCCGACCTGTTGCTTTGGCTAAAGGCCATGGCCGAGCCGCGCAACGAACGCAAGGTACGGGCGGCCTTGAGCACCGCCACTATCGGTTGGCATTACCGGACACTGCAACAACTCACCCAAGACGAGCTGAGTTGGGAACAACAACTGGAGCGATTCATCCAATACCAAACCCGTTGGCAGCAAGACGGAATATTGCCGACTTTACGGCAACTTATGGATGATTACGGGTTACATGCACGATTAACTGACGGTAATGAAGGCGAGCGCTGCCTGACCAATCTTTTACATCTGGCTGAATTGCTACAACAGGCCAGCAGCCAATTTGAGGGCAAACAAGCCTTGATACGCCATTTGGCTGAGGAGATAGCGGCCACCGACCAGGCCAACGAAGAAAATGTCATCCGCCTTGAAAGTGATGCCAACCTGATTAAGGTCATCACCATCCATAAATCAAAGGGCCTTGAATACCCCCTGGTGTTCCTGCCCTTTATCTGCAGTTTTAGGGAAGCCAATAGCCGCTCCCCTTATTACCGATACCACGATGCCGATCAAAATTTATGCATCGATTTTGACAAGGGCGATGAAACCAAGGCACTCAGCGATAAGGAACGGTTGCAAGAAGACATACGCCTTGTCTATGTCGCCATGACGCGGGCGCAATATGCCTGTTGGTTGGGTATTGCCCCGATCAAAAGCGGCAACACGAGAATTTGCCAATTGGAAAAGAGCGGCATGGGTTACCTGCTAGGCTGGCAATCCGGAATGGCCGCTAATGCCTTAGCAGGCCAACTAGCTGAACTTAAGGGGAACTGTGACGCTATCGCCATTACGGCACTACCCCAAATCAGCCGGGATCCTTATCTCCCGTCCGAACGGCAAGAACAGCGCAATTCACCGCGACTTTCAGCCGCAAAGATTACCGATCATTGGTGGATAGCCAGTTACAGTGCATTGCAGACTGAAAAAACCCTGACCCAGTATGATGATTTCTATTTGCCCAATGAACCTGAAACCGCGCACGACGATAAACACAATGATGAAGCAGATAGCCATCTTAGCCCTTTACCAAAAACCTTGTCAGGTATCCATAGTTTGCCAAGGGGGGCAGGCCCAGGCATATTAATCCATGAACTATTGGAACAATGTGGCCGTGTAGGTTTTCAAACCGTATGGTCCGCACCGGAGGTGCGCGAACAACTGATTGGCAATGTCTTTAGCCATAGCGATTGGGACGGCCAACGTAACATTATTTCCGTCGCATTAATGGAATGGCTGGCAATGCCCTTATTAGAAGGCGACGATGTCCGTTTATGCGATCTCGCCACTGACCATTATCAAGCCGAACTGGAATTCCTGCTTGGGGCGGATAATGCCGACACCTACACTTTAGATAATTTGGTCACCCAACACATAGCCGCAGGCAAACCCCGTCCTCGCTTGTTGCAGGCTCAGGTGAATGGTTTGTTGAAGGGTTTTATGGACCTGGTGTTTGTCCATAACCAAAAATACTACGTCGCAGATTACAAGTTCAATAGCCTGGGCGACAATGATGCCGCCTACACCCAAGAGGCCCTGGAAGCCACCCTATTGGAAAAGCGCTACGACCTGCAATATGCGTTATATCTCTTAGCACTGCACCGTTTACTGAAAGCAAGGCTGGGAACGGATTATGGTTACGATACCCATATCGGCGGCGCCCTCTACCTGTTTTTGCGCGGTTCAACTTCCCCTTCTTGTGGGCGTATCTTCGACAAGCCGCCTGAGTCATTAATTGATGGCTTGGATAAGCTGTTTTGCGGCTCATTGCCCAAGAACCCATCAGTCAACGGAAATTTTTCATGACAAAGGGAGATGCAACGCTTGAAAGGATAGACAAATGGGTCAAGTTGGGGTGGTTAAGCCACTTGGATAGGGCTTTTGTGCGTTTTCTCCTGGATCAAGAACCCGATGCGAACCACTTGCTGCTTTGGGCGGGAGCCCTGGTCAGCCATCAATTAGGGCTAGGTGAAGTGTATCTGGATATTGAAAAGCTTTGCCGACACCCTAGTGTAACGCTGGCCATTACTGGCGACGGTATCTGGCAGCCTGGAACGCAAGAATCGCTGACCGAATTGGCTTGGTTAGGGACTAACAAGTTGGAACACTGGAAAAAAGCCTTGCACCATTCGTCATTAATCGGTTTTGGAGAGGGCAATACACCGCTGGTTTTAGAGGGCAACCGCTTATACCTAAGGCGCTATTGGCAGTATCAGCAAATCCTGAATAAGTCCATCCAACGGCGATTACAGCCGATCAGGGACAAGCTCCCTGAGACCCTGCGTAAGCAGGTCGACCTATTGTTTTCTTCCGCCCCCCCCGAACAACCGGATTGGCAAAAAATTGCCTGCGTATTGGCCTTACGTGCCCGATTTACCATTATTACCGGCGGCCCCGGCACGGGAAAAACGACCACGCTGACCAAGCTTTTGGCTTTGTTGATTATGCAATCCAGCATTGAATCCAATAACAGCCGAAAACTTAACATCCTGTTGGCCGCACCCACTGGCAAGGCGGCGGCCAGGGTTAGTGAATCGATAGGCTACGCCTTAAAAAACCTGGATATCGCCGACGACGTAAAACAGTGTCTCCCCAAAAAAGCGAGTACCTTGCACCGCTTATTGGGCAGCCGTCGGGATTCAAGGCTTTACGCCCATCATCGCAACAATCCCTTAGTGGCGGACATCGTTATCGTTGACGAAGCGTCCATGGTTGATTTGGAGATCATGGCTGCACTCATGGATGCCCTGCCGGAACCAGCCCAACTCATCCTGCTTGGCGATAAGGACCAATTGGCGTCAGTCGAAGCGGGCTCGGTCATGGGGGATTTATGCCACGACGCCGAAAACGTGGGCTACGATGAACGGACAAGGGAATGGATCACGCTAAACAGTGGCGAAGAGCTTGGTAAAACAACCCAAGTTGGCTCTGCCATTAACCAGCAAACCGTTATGCTTCGCTATAGCCATCGATTTGGGGAACATGGCGGTATCGGGCAGTTAGCCAAAGCGGTCAATGCCGGGGATGTAGGCTTGGCTCAAGCCATCTTAAATAACCCCGCCAACTATCAAGGTATCAACCGCATAAAAGYCAACAATCCCGCCGATAAAAACCTAAAGCAATTGGTGACGGCAAAAACCAGCGGGTTACGCGACACTGAATCTTTCAAGCGTCAAGGCTATGGCTATTATCTTGATGTCATCAAACAACGCCCGACCCATAGCACCCGATTCAACCAATGGGCACAGCAAGTGTTGGAAGCATTTGATGCATTCAGGGTGCTTTCTCCCCTGCGCTTAGGCCTATGGGGTATCGAAAACCTGAACCAACGCATAGAAGAATGGTTATTTGCCCATCAAAAACCTGCCCTTTGGTACGAAGGCCGCCCGGTCATGATAACCCGCAATGATTACAATCTAGGATTGATGAACGGCGACATCGGTATCGCGCTTTACGACAACTCCGGCAAACTACGGGTAGCCTTCCCCAGCGATGTTTCTGATGACGAGAAAAAGATTCTCTGGATTTCTCCGATGCGCTTACCCAACGTGGAAACCACGTTCGCCATGACCGTCCATAAGGCCCAAGGCTCAGAATTCAGCCATGTAGCACTGATCCTGCCCGAATCAAGAAGCCCTGTGCTGACACGGGAACTGATATATACCGGTATCACCCGGGCAAAAGATACGTTCACCTTGCTGGAAAGTCGCCCTGATGTTTTCAACGAAGCCGTTTTGGCAACGTGCAAATAAACTTTGCCGGACGGGACAGGTTGCCAAAGCTGTTAAGTTAAGGAGACAAATACCCTATCCTGTTTCGCCCAAAAAGTAATCACCATAAGTGGTATAATTTTAATTTCTGCTACCCAAATCACGGCTTATGCCCGAAAAATACGACCTACATTGTCACTCAACCGTTTCGGATGGGACATTGTCCCCAACGGAACTGGTGAGGCGGGCCCAAGGACAAGGCGTAACGGCGTTGTCCTTGACCGACCATGACACGACGGCCGGTTATGAAGAAGCACAAGCGGCAGCAAAGGCCGCGGAGATTCAGTTAATTTCAGGAATTGAACTGTCTGCAAGCTGGCAGGAGAAAACATTCCATATCGTAGGCCTGGACATTGATCCGTATTATCCCCCATTGTTAAATGCCACCCGCCACCTACAAACCGTACGTTTGGAACGAGCCGAGAAAATTGCCGACAAACTGGACAAAAAACGTATCCCTGGCGCCCTGGAAGCCGTCATCAAGGCCGCAGGGGACGGCATGATTACCCGTACGCATTTCGCCGATTTCCTGGTGTCGCAAAACCACGTGTCCAGCCAACTGGAAGCTTTCGACCGCTATCTCGCCAAGGGCAAGCTTGCATATGTGGCGACCGTCTGGGCGGAGTTGGATTTGGCAATAAACTGGATTACCCAAGCGGGCGGTATTGCGGTATTGGCGCATCCACTACGTTACAAATTACCGACTAAGTGGATGAACCGCTTGCTGGCCGCATTCATAAAGGCAGGTGGACAAGGTATAGAAGTGGTGACGGGCAGGTGCAATGCCGATGAAATCAAGTTGGCGGCGAGTTACGCCAATATTTTCGGATTGGCAGGTTCGGTAGGGTCGGATTTCCACAGCCCTGGCAACCAATGGGTGGAGTTAGGCAGGCTTGCCCCATTGCCTACCAACATCAAACCCGTGTGGGAATTATTCAGCCAAGTAGGCCCGGTTATTTAGCCGCCGTTCATAATCAATATGTTAGGCTAGCATAAATAGTAACTTTGAGGACTTTATAATGGAAGCACTCGATCAAATAACAGCCACTTTGGCTGTAACGATGGGCTTGGCCTGGGCAAGCGGCATCAACCTGTACGCCACTTTACTGACCTTGGGCTTCCTTGCCAATAGCGGCAATATCGACTTGCCGCCGGATTTGCAGGTTGTGGCAAATCCTTTGGTCATGGGTGCAGCCGGCATTATGTATTTTATTGAATTCTTCGTCGATAAAACGCCCGGCGCAGATTCCGGCTGGGATGCGATACATACCTTCATCCGCATTCCGGCTGGCGCCATGCTGGCGGCCGGTGCGGTGGGCGACCTGAACCCTGCCGTCGAAATCGCGGCTGCCTTATTGGGCGGCAGCCTAGCGGCGGGGACTCATGCGACCAAAGCCGGTACGCGAGTGTTGATCAATACCTCGCCGGAACCGTTCAGCAACTGGGTTGCGTCCATCGGGGAAGATGTTGCCGTGGTCACTGGCGTTTGGGCGAGCATCAACCATCCCGTCGCCTTCCTGATTGCCCTAGCCTTGTTTATCATGTTGATGATCTGGTTATTGCCCAAAATCTGGGTGGGCGTAAAAAAAGTTTTTCGCTTTATCCTTGGCTGGTTCAAAAAAAGGGACATGCCTGCCGACCTTAATTTGCCGCATTGAAACAAACCTTGTATAGCTTAATTCCATTCATGGCTCAACTGGCTCACTACGAACGGAATCAATACGTTACTGTCATCCCCAAGCCTGTCGCAGGATTTATTCAAATGCCGCTCTTTTTTGCTATTGACTACAACGACATAATCGCGTCTAATGTCGCTCTTTTGTGTGTCCGCCCAGGTAGCTCAGTCGGTAGAGCAGAGGACTGAAAATCCTCGTGTCGACGGTTCGATTCCGCCCCTGGGCACCATCCACAAAGTTGATTTCTCCCCAACCGCCACATCCACCAGATATGCCCAGGTAGCTCAGTCGGTAGAGCAGAGGACTGAAAATCCTCGTGTCGACGGTTCGATTCCGCCCCTGGGCACCAATGCCATACTTGGCATTTGTTAGTTTTCTTTTATTAGCCCGATAAACTTAGGGTATTTCTTAAGACAAAAACTAAGTCAGTCAACGGTATCTTATTTTTCCCACAAATCCCCATATTGCAGCGTCACTATCAGCTTTAACCATAATGTCATCATACAGCAACACCCTCCGTCAAATTCCAAAAGGCATTTGGGTCCTTGGCTTCGTGAGCATGTTAATGGACATTTCATCTGAAATGATTCACAGCCTGCTTCCCCTGTTTATGGTTACAACTCTGGGTAGCAGTGTCTTTGTCGTTGGCCTTATTGAAGGGCTGGCAGAATCCACCGCATTGACCGTAAAAGTATTCTCGGGTATTTTGAGTGACTATATCGGCAAACGCAAAGGGCTTGCTGTGTTTGGTTACGCTATGGGGGCTTTCTCCAAGCCACTGTTTGCCATGGCATACAGCTCAGGGTTCGTGCTGACCGCCCGTTTGCTCGATCGAATAGGAAAAGGCGTACGCGGCGCACCGCGCGATGCACTGGTCGCCGATATTGCGCCGCCACATTTACGGGGCGCAGCGTTTGGTCTGCGTCAGTCGTTGGACACCGTGGGTGCTTTCTTCGGGCCATTACTGGCAGTCGGCTTAATGCTGCTTTGGGCTAACGATTTTAGGGCCGTCTTCTGGGTAGCCGTGGTTCCAGGAATGCTTGCTGTCACACTCCTTGTTTTCGGGATTCAGGAGCCGGAGCCGTCTCAATCCGAAACAAGGACTAATCCGATCCTGCGGGAAAACCTACAGCGTCTAAATAAACCTTATTGGTGGATAGTCGCCATTGGCGCAATTTTTATGCTTGCACGGTTTAGCGAAGCGTTTTTAGTGCTGCGTGGATTACAGCTCGGTATCCCCGTTGCACTATCGCCATTAGTAATGGTTGCGATGAACCTGGTATATGCCGTTTCGGCCTATCCTTTCGGCAAGCTTTCAGACCGGGTACAACATACCGGACTGCTTGCGTTTGGACTCATCGTATTGATTGTCGCCGATTTGGTTCTCGCTAACAGCCATCACTGGAGCGCCGTTTTGGCGGGCGTTACACTTTGGGGTATCCACATGGGCATGACCCAAGGCCTGTTGGCGGCCATGGTAGCCGACACCGCACCAGCCGATTTACGCGGAACAGCGTATGGATTTTTTAATCTTATGAGTGGGGTAACACTGTTAATTGCCAGTGGATTAGCAGGTTTTATCTGGGATCGATTTGGCGCTGAAACAACATTTTACACGGGAGCTGCTTTTTGTTTGTTGGCGTTAGCCGTATTAGGAATACAACCGAGCCGTCTAAGGGCCGCCCCATGATTTTTACAAGTCATGTGCCTACTTCTTAAGCGAAATCCCCCTTTGACTTGGTTAATAGCCAACAAAGGGGTGGCCTAACCGCAGCCCCAGCCGTCGCATAAAATTGTTGACCGGTTACAATAGCATCCGCACGATTTTGAGGTTGCTATCTTCGGGATGGGTTGTAACCGTGAAATTCAGGCGCTCCATCAATTTCAACATGGCGTGGTTATTATTTAACACGACACCTTCCATAATTTTCAGCCCTTTGGATCGCGCAATATCCATCAAAGCAATCATTAACGTCCGCCCCAGGCCCTTACCGCGCATACCGTCAGCAACCACCAATGCAAAATCGCAACTTTCGCCGTCTGGATTGATGATGTAGCGCGTCACGCCCAGTTCAATTTCTTTGCCCTGTTCCTCGATGACCGCTATCAATGCCATTTCCCGACTGTAATCGATCTGGGTAAAACGCGCGAGCGTGGACTGGCTAAGCTCTTGGACACTGCTCATAAAACGGAAATAGCGTGGTTCTTCAGATAAATTGCGGATGAAATCCTGCTCGATTTCCGCATCTTCAGGACGTATCGGACGCACAACAACGTTGGTCCCATCGGTTAGCTGCAAGTTCATAACCAAATGTGCAGGATAAGGATAGATCGCCATGTGGGCATAGCGGTCGGACTGGGGCGAATGGAAATCCACCACTACGCGTGCATCAGCGGCCAATGCCCCGTGTTCATCAACAATTAGCGGATTGATGTCCATTTCCATCAGCATCGGCAGTTCGCACACCATTTCAGATACGCGCAACAGCACGCTTTCGAGCGCTTCCTGATTCACTGGCGGCATGTGTCGGAAAGTGTCGAGCATTTTGGCAATCCGCGTACCTTGGATAAGGTCTTTGACCAAAAAGGTATTCAAGGGGGGTAAGGTGACGGAACGATCTTTCAATATTTCCACGGCGATCCCACCCGCACCGAAGCTAATGATCGGCCCGAAGATGGGGTCTTTAGCGACACCGACCATTAGTTCACGGCCATTGGGTTTAACAATCATCGGCTCTATGGAAATGCCTTCTATCGTTGCATCCGGCCGGTTACGTTTGACCTTTTCGATAATGTCGTGATACGCCCCGCGAACCGCTTGCGCATTTGCCAAGTTCAACCTGATCCCGCCAGCATCCGTTTTATGGGTAATGTCGGGCGAGTTGACTTTCATTGCCACCGGATAACCCAACTGTTGGGCAATCAGCAAGGCTTCGTTAGGTGAATGGGCAACCAACGTTTGTGCCACTGGAATATGGAAGGCCGATAATAACGCCTTCGATTCCATCTCACTCAATACCTTGCGCCGTTCTTGCAACGCCCCTTCGATAATTAGGCGCGCACCTTCCACATCGGGTTCCAGGTGATGTGAAAGGGGACCGGGCATTTGCATCAGGAGCTTCTGGTTCTGGTAGTAGGCGGAAAGGAATGAAAAAATCTCTACCGCCGGTTCTGGGGTACGGAAGTTGGGTTTCCTTGCCTCGTTGAAGGCTGCGCGCGATGCCTCGACTTGAGCCCCGCCCATCCAGCATGCCAACAACGGCTTGCTGTATTGGTTGGAAATCTCAATGACCGCATTGGCGGCTTCCAAGGGTTTGGTCATTGCCTGCGGCGTTAGAATGGTCAATACGCCATCGACATTGGGTTCTTCCATGCAGGCTTTGACGGCATGGCGGTAACGGTCGGCTTGTGCATCGCCGATAATATCGACAGGATTGCCGTGCGACCATGTCGGCGGGAGCACCTCGTTTAGTTTTTCTATCGTCCCTTGCGACAAAGTCGCCATAACCAATCCCAAATCGGCTGCACAGTCAGTCGCCATAACGCCAGGGCCGCCGCCATTCGTAACAATAGCCAAGCGATTGCCGATTGGGTGAAAACCGCAAGAGAGCGCCTTAGCCGCAGAAAATAGTTGGGTGACTGATTGTACCCTTACCACGCCGGCACGTCTTATTGCGGCATCGAAGGCATCATCCGAACCCGCCATGGCAGCGGTGTGGGACATGGCCGCTTTGGAACCGGCTTCGTGTCGGCCTACCTTGACCAGAATGACGGGTTTTATGCGGGCTGCGGCGCGAAGGGAACTCATGAAGCTGCGCGCGTTTCGGATACCTTCGATATAAAGCAAGATGCTTTGGGTTAAGGCATCCGAAACCAGGTAGTCAATAATTTCACCGAAGTCGACATCCGCCGACGATCCCATCGAGACGACGCTGGAAAATCCGACATTATTGGTTTTCGCCCAATCAAGAATCGCGGTGCATAACGCGCCGGACTGGGATACAAATGCCAAGTTTCCAGTATTGGCACTGCCTTTGTTAAAAGTGGCGTTGAGTCCGATTTCAGGCCGGAGGACGCCCAAACAGTTGGGGCCGATCAACCGGATATTATGACGTTTGGCGCTCTCTAATACCGCCCTTTCCAAGGCTTTACCCACCTCCCCGGTTTCGCTAAAGCCTGCCGTGATGATAACAGCGGCTTTTACGTTATGTTTGCCGCAATCGTCGATGATGTTTGGCACAGTGCCCGGAGGCGTAGCTATCACTGCCAACTCTATCGGCTCATTGATTACCGAGAGGGAAGGATATGCCTGACATCCTTGGACATTGGCGCGTTTCGGATTGATAGCAAACAAAGTGCCTTGAAAACCACTTTCTAGCATGTTCTGAAATACGATTTGACCGACAGAATTGACACGGTCGCTGGCACCGAATACGGCAACGGACTTAGGTGCAAATAACGATTTTAAGTAATGTTGTCCCATTGACGGATTGAATTAGTGAAGTGAACATTTAACAAGAGGGTTATCGAGAACTATTTAATAGCCTACATCCATGAGACTTCCCATTTTATGAATCCACTACGATAAAGCAATGTCGCTATGAGATATTTCCTGAATTTAACAGGATGACTTCTATTTCTTCGGCAATT
>NZ_AYLO01000056.1 GCF_000496735.2 Methyloglobulus morosus KoM1 | reverse complement strand
CAAAAACCACCCTAACCAGTTCATTATGTCCCGTCATTCCTGTACAGACTTCTTCGTAAGTCGGATTGGGCGTAAAGCCTGCACCATAGCCAACAGCCGTGCTATACACATTAGGGTATTGCCAAAATTTTCGTTCGGCACCCCAAAAACAGCCCAAGCCAAATAGCGCGAGTTCCATATCCTTAGGAAATGGCGGTGCAATAAGATGGCCTGACACGTAGTGCTTATTAGTGATAGGCATAGCCGTGTTACGTCCCGGCAAGGCATCTTTAGGGTCTGGCAAAACCAGTTTTTTGCTGGAAAAAATCATGTTTATGCAGAATGGGGCAGATGATGTTAAAAAGAAGCCTACTACAATTCTGCATTATAATAAAGTTTAGGAATCTCGAGGCAAGTTGATTCCGCGCAGGATCCGAAAAGCGCGGAAAAATGTGTAACATATTGAATTATCTAGCTCTGAGCCTTTCAAAGGACTTGTTCGTTTCCTTTATTAAAACCGCACCGGGATAAGCATGCCACAGCAAGATTTACTGCGCCGATTTTTGTTTGAGGATTTAGGTGTTCGCGGATTATGGGTTAGCTTATCGGCTAGCTGGCAGGCCGCGCAACAGCATCAGCACTGCGCCGATGATGTGCAATTGCAGCTAGGACAAGCATTGGCGGCAGTCGCCCTGTTGTCGGCGACCATCAAATTCAAGGGTTCCATGATTCTCCAGGCGCAAGGGGAAGGTCCATTGAAAACATTGGTTGCTCAAGCCACGCATGACCGGAAAATAAGAGGCTTGATCAGGAATAGCGATATTGTCAACCTCGGTTCCTTGCAGGATATGTTCGGAGAAGGCCGTTTGGTATTGACGGTATCTTCAGAAAACGCCCAACCTTATCAAGGTATTGTCCCCTTACAAGGCGATAATTTAGCAGCGGCGCTGGAAACTTACTTTACCCAGTCCGAGCAACTCAATACTCGTTTATGGTTGTTCGCAAATAAGGCCCAAGCGGCTGGGCTATTGGTGCAGGAACTGCCTTCCCAACTCAGTGACAAGGCAGACTGGGAGCGAATTGTCATGCTGACGGAGACTGTTACCGGGCAAGAAATGCTGGAATTAGGCTGCAAAGAATTATTGCATCGCCTGTTTCATGAAGAAAATGTCCGTTTGTTTGATGGAGAGCCTGTCGAGTTCGGGTGTTCCTGCTCACGCCCCAAAATTGAAAATACCTTGCGTTTGTTAGGTCGACCGGAATTGGAAAGCGTATTGCTGGAGCGCGGACTGATTGAAGTCAATTGCGAGTTCTGCAATAAATACTACCGATTTGATAAGATCGATGTCGAACAATTGCTACGTGGCGAACTAACTCCTTTCAACGATACACAAATACAGCATTAGGTTTCTACTAACGCAAAGAAATTAATCATGAAATAAGCCCATGAAATCAAAAGCCATACGAATAATTTGTCTGCTTGCATTGACAGTCTCTTTAACAGGTTGTGCCTACTGGTGGCGTGCTTTTCAAACTTACCAACAGATGAGTGAGTTTGATAAATATTTTAATGTGGTCGTGGGCGACGACTTCACCCTGCAATTCAAGGAGCCGGTCATGCAGAGCGAAGATTTCGTTGCTTTGGGTAGGTTGAGGCCGAGTGAGGAGAAGCCAACGAAAGGCGGGAAACATTGGCGCTACTGGTTCCGCAAAGTGGACGGCTACAAAAAAATCGTCCAACCAGAAATCAAGTTCTATTCCGACATGAATTTTAACCAGAAAGACAAATTGGTCGCTTGGTCTTTTTCGTCCGTATTCTTGGAAATAGCGCCGCCCAAGTTTTTGGAAGTCTCTTTACGCACGATTGGGGGAGCTGAAATCGACAAGGCCAACATGTCGCTGCACGGCAATCCTGAGATGGTCAAAAAAATTGCCGATGACCTGCCCAAAAAAATGACCGTAATCGCCAAGCTTGGCCAACCTTTTGAAGTAAAGAAAGAAAAAGGGCAGGAGATTTATATTTATCGGTTCTTATTGGACACCAAAACCATAGATGAAGGTTACGAACAAAATGCCTTAAATGAAGTGAAATTGACTTTTAACAATAAAACCCAGGAACTCACCAAGATGGCGGGTAACTTTGCTGGCTTGAAAGTTTCTATTAACTACAAAGAATTTCAAGCCAAATCGGTAGACAAATCGTGACGGCATGAACAACGGTTTGAGCTTACGCACCCAGATCAATATCAGGATTGCCATCATAAGCCTAATAATACTGATAGCAGGGGGAGGTATCGCCGTTTGGCAAGCCCGTATTTCAGTAAAAACGGAACTCGATTCATCGCTATACCTCGCAGCGCAACTGATACAACTTAATTTTCCTGGTGTCGGTAAACAGGGTGAAGTCGATGTGGATGCCTGGTTGCCACGTTTTGTTTCTCTCGACCAGACCCGGCACTTATCCATTCAATTGAAACGGGCTATTGGCAACGCCGTTAACTTTTCTGCAAAAACAAGTGTAAGTCGAGAAACCGCGCCGCCACGCTGGTTTGTATGGTTGATTTCGGCGCAGTCCCCCATCGTTGAACAGCATCTCACAAACGCCGATGGCGAGGCGGTCAGTCTGATCATTCAAGCAAACCCCATAGACGAAATCAGCGAGGCATGGCAGGAAAGCCGTGCGTTTTTTGCCACGTTGGTACTCATGACGGTGATCATTTTCCTGGCAATCAATCTGCTGTTCAATAAGACGATTAAGACGATAACCCTAATCGTCGAAGGCCTGAAAGCGATTGAACAAGGCAACTACCAGTTTAAGCTCCCGGATTTTTCCACCCAAGAATATGACAGCATAGCCAAAGCCATAAATCATACCGCCGATGTCCTGGATGCAAGCTACAAGGAAAATAAAGCGTTAGCCTTGCATACGCTGCAAATCCAAGAAGAGGAACGGCAACATCTGGCAAAAGAACTGCATGACGAACTGGGGCAATCGTTAACCGCTATCAAAGTCATGGCGACCACGACCAAAAGCGGCAAGGCCGATACCGGGGCGATTGCCGACACCATCATTTCCGTGTGCGATCATTTGATTAATGTGGTGCGCTCGATGATGCGAAACCTGCATCCATTAGTGTTGACCGAACTGGGCTTGAAAGCCAGCCTAGAAGATTTACTCAATCATTGGTCTCAGCGCTATCCAGGTCTTTCCCTTAAGCTGGATTGCCCCGACATCGTTGACAAGCTGGAGCAAAAAATAACCATCCAAGTGTTCAGGATCGTACAAGAATGCCTGACCAATATCGTCCGTCACTCCCAAGCCACTGAAGCCGCAATCCATCTGGAATTAATAGCTGGGAATAGGTTGAAACTGGAAATCGCCGACAATGGGCTGGGTTGCACATTAACCGAAATCAAAAATGGTTTTGGTTTGCTGGGCATCCGCGAACGGATTACAAGCCTGGGCGGGGAACTCACTATCCAAGCCGCCCATAAGCAAGGCATGACTATTAAGGCCACTATTGCTTTGGGTGAACCTATAAATGTCCCGTTTCCATTGAGAGGGCTGGGGTGAGGAGGGGCTATGTTTAATCGTAAACCCGCCGGAACACCTTTATAGCACTTAATATGTTGCTGGCTAATTGATATTTCGGGGTAAAGGTTTTTTGGGATGAACAAGACCTCTGTCCTGCTAGTTGACGACCACGCCATAGTCCGTGCCGGTTTTCGGATGCTCCTGGCGGCGACAGACAGCATCGAGATCATCGCCGAGGCTGAGCGCGGCGAAGCGGCCTGTCAATTGTATCTGGAGAAAAAGCCCGATGTCGTCGTGCTGGACTTGTCCATGCCCGGTATTGGTGGACTGGAATGTATCCGCCGGATCTGCGACCGTGTTCCGGAAGCGAAAATATTGGTATTTAGTGTGCATGAAGAAAATGTGTACGTCAGCCGCGCTTTAGAGGCTGGTGCGAAAGGTTACATTACCAAAAGTAGTGCGCCGAATATTTTAGTAGAAGCCATCCTCAAAATAGCCGCTGGCGGCATGTACTTTGAACCAGGCTTAGAAAAAAGCTATCCGAATTTTGTCGGCAATCACTTAGCCGAAGTCGATTACAAAAACCTGATGAATACCCTCACACCCAAAGAATTCGACATATTCTGTTTATTGGCAAAAGGCTTGACCACGCACAAAATCGCCGGCGAACTCTGTTTAAGTTATAAAACCGTTGCCAATTATGCCACCCAGATTAAGACCAAATTCAATGCCGCAACCGTAGCTGAGCTCGCCCATATCGCTACGGCTTTGGGTGTTTTGAAGAAATAGTATGAATAGAAGCGCAGGATCATGAGAACACTCTATTACCATCACCCTGATTTTTTATTGCATAACACAGGCCAAGGCCATCCCGAGTGTGCAGATAGATTAAGGGCTATCGACAAGGCGTTAAGCCAGCCCGAATTTGCCGGTTTAATTAGAGTAGAGCCGCCTATGGGCACAGAACAACAAATCGGGCTGGTTCACCCAATGGAGCATATTCGACGTATTCGAGATGCTGTTCCCGACCAAGGTTTTTATCATCTTGATCCAGACACAGTGTTGTCGCCTGGCTCAGAAACAGCAGCTTATCGCGCAGTCGGCGCAGTGTGTGACGCGGTCGATCAAGTCCTTTCGGATAAAGCGGATAACGCATTTTGCGCCGTGCGTCCACCGGGGCATCATGCCGAACCCAACCATGCAATGGGCTTTTGTTTGTTCAATAATGTCGCCATTGCGGCGGAATATGCCCGTCAAAAATATCATCTGGAACGCCTTGCGATTGTCGATTTTGACGTGCATCACGGCAATGGTACACAGGTGGTTTTTTATCATCAAACCCAGGTGCTTTATGCCTCTACTCACGAGATGCCGCACTATCCAGGTACTGGCTATCCTTCTGAAACGGGCTTAGGAAATATCATTAACGTTCCCTTGGCCGTTGGCAATACGGGCATTGAATTCAGGGAAAAATATGAGGATATTATCTTTCCCGCATTAAACAGCTTCAAACCGGACTTGTTACTGATTTCCGCTGGTTTCGATGCCCACAAAGGCGATCCGTTAGCCTCAATAAGCTTGATGGAAGACGATTACCGCTGGCTCACCCAAGCGCTGATGGGGATTGCAGGGCGCGCCTGCAACGGCCGGATCATTTCGGTATTGGAAGGCGGGTATGACCTCAACGCCTTGGCCGCCAGTGTGGCTGCGCATGTTCAGGCATTGATGGGTGGCTAGTTATCCCTGTTTATCTTAAGGAACCTCTGAGCTTTGTCGAACCATGAATGGAAACAACTTATTCAGGAGATGCCCTTAATTTACCGTAGGCAATAACATCCAACCACAACTGATCTTACCCGGATTTTACGGGTATCCAGAAAACGGATTAGCCTGATTATGAATTTAAATTGTGAGCTCAAGCTTATTATTGGCCTCCAATGATTTTTTCTCCGAATTAGGCAACAAGCCGTAGAGCCCGAGCTTGTGCCTGAGCACATTCCTGCTGATGTCCAGCAGGCGTGCGGTCTGCACCTGGTTTTGTTCGCAGAACCCAAAGGCGGTGCGGATCACGATCTCCTCTATGATTTCAAACAGCTTTGGCGGCGCTTGTTCGCACAGCCGTTGCAGGGCGCTTTCCAGGGAGGTCGTGGAGACGGAGGGCTTGGTTTCCGCGTTCCTGGTGCCGGACAGCTTGAAGTCCTCTGGCCGCAAGATGTTGCCTGGGCAGACCAGTAGGGCGCGGTGGATGGCGTTTTCCAGCTCACGGATATTGCCCGGCCAGTCATAGTTCAATAAGGCCAGCTCGGATGCCGGGGACAGCTTAATGTCGCCATAGCCCAAACGGTCGCCGTATATCTTCAAAAAGTACCGCGCCAGCGGCAGTATGTCGCCTGGCCGGTCACGCAACGGGCTGAGCTGTATCGTCGCGACATTGAAACGGTAATACAGGTCAGCCCGAAAGTGCGAGGCGGCAACCGCGTCTTCCAGGTTGACGTTGGTTGCGGCAATGATCCTGACATCTATCGGCACCGGTTGCCTGGAGCCTACCTTGACCACTTCACGCTCTTGCAGCACGCGCAGCAGTTTGGCCTGCAAGCCCAATGGCAGGTCGCCCACTTCGTCCAGGAACAGGCTGCCCTTGTTGGCGGTCTCGAACCAGCCTTCCTTGCTGGTCAATGCGCCGGTAAACGAGCCTTTCTCATGGCCGAACAATTCGCTTTCGATCAGGTTTTCGCTTAAGGCGGCGCAATTCAAGGCGCCGAAGGTGTTTTTGCTGCGCCGGCTCAGGGCGTGGATGTGCCGGGCGACCAGTTCCTTGCCGGTGCCGGTTTCGCCGATGATCAGGACGGTTGCGTCGCTGGGGGCGATCCGTTCGATCTGCTCCTGCAAGCGGCGCGACACCGGGTCTTCAAAGACCAGCGCCGTCGCCCGCAGGGACAGCGCCTGCGACCGCGACTGGATTTCGTCAAAGGCCAATAAACTCAAGGCACTCTCACTTTGGCTGCTGACAAATTGGCTGCCGAAAAATGCATCCATTGTAGGTTCTTCGTTATTTTCGTCTGTCATCGCCCTAAATCGCTACATAGTGTTAAAAATCATTGCTGATGAATTCTAGACAGGTATCGACGACTGGCTCCACCGGATGAGCCTTGCTGTTTTATCGGCACAAATGTTTTGCCTAAACGCCGCCAGCCAAGCACAATTGAACTGGCACCAAGTAGCAGCCCAAATAAAACCCAAGTCAACATCCACAAATCCCATATTGGCCTATGGTAAAGCCAACCAAAATCCCAATGATGCAATCCAGAATATAACCAGCGATAGACTCTCCTGCTGCGATCCATCTTGGCTAACAAGCGCCCGTCTTGCGGATCCAAATAAAAACGTGTCCTCTGTTCGTCAGCCAGTTGAACCCGTAATACAGGCAAAGGTTTTTCTACCGAACTTTGATGATGCCTGGGATAATAATAACTATCATAGTCATTGATGACTTCCTGGCTTGCTATTTTGTCCATTCCTGCTGCACGTGCTACGGCAGATAACAATGCCTCTGTACTGATCTGCGTGGCCGTTCCTTCCATTGTTGGCTGGACGCGATGACCGTCCCGGCTATAAGCCAGTAAAACGGACTCGCTCCCGATATGTCGCCAAGCCATTTCGACAATATCTGCGCCATCGACACCGGTAGCTAAGAGTAGCGGCAAAATGGGCTGCCAATTACGCATGATTTCGGGAAATTCGTTGCCCAAATATTTGGTTAATTCTTGTCGGGTGGGGTTAGGTTGCGAAAACAGTTTCCCTGGATTGGTGTCAATAAAACCACTGAGCGCCCAAGAAAGGGCGACGCTTCCCCCTAACAGCCCACTCCAGAAATGCCATTTGGCCCAGGATTCCCGGTAAGGTTGGGTGCGGCCTTTGGAATAAGTCGGTTTACCCCGAAAGCCGGGTCGCCAACGTAACCAGCCAATAATCAGGCCGGTTAATGTCCCTACCGTCGCAGCTAAGCCTAACCACATTTGGACATCTTCGCGAATATGCCCAAGGCCAATAGACTCTAATGGTTTAAACAAATGTAACCAGTTACCGGCGCGAAAGAATATCCGATCCAAACGCGTGGATGCGTGCAATACTTCGCCTGTGCGTGTTGAGATTAACAACTCAACACCATCGTCAAACGCAATTCGGTGGAAGGGGCTTAAGGCATCCTGATTTCGAAGAATAATCGGCTTTTTTAGTGTCTGCAGGTAACTTGCCTTACTATTGCCGCTTCTAGCATTCGCCATTGACCAATTTTCTGCAATTTTCAGGGCCTGTTCGACTGACGTTTCACGGACTTTACCGTCAAGCGCAGACAAGGCAAAGCTCAGGCCATTAGTATCCTCAATCAGCCATAACGGTTCACCGGCACTGCGCACCAACCGGGCTTCGGCAATCCCAATACTGTCATCGCCATTAGCGTTTCGAGTATCGTTATCCACCGTTTGTTTGTTTCCGCTTGAGTCCACAGCAGGCTTCGGCTTGGTTTTTACAAATACCTTGCGTTGTTCAGCGCTCCGCTCCCATGCCTCACCCAAGCTCAGCCAACCAATTTCAGGTGCCAAGGTCTCAGCATGGGCGAACTGCTGGCTGCGATTTTGTGTAGTTGGTGTGGAATACATGACCACCAAGCCGGTAAGGAACCAAAAAAACATGAATAGGGCGAGAATGACACCTACCCATCTATGGACTTGATATAACAACTTCATTTTTCCTCTCAATCGTTATAATTGGAGTATGCGTAATTTTGGAAAAGCCGATTCACTGATTCGCTTCCTTTTGCCACAAATATTTAACTGCCTGCGATCTTTCCCATTTCTAAAACATTACCTAAAGATCGGAAATATAATTAGCCAGGGCATCTATTTCATCATCGCTGAGTAATTTACCAATTTTGTTCATGACGCCATCCGGGCTGTTTGCGCGTTCGCCAATTTGCCAATTGACCAACTGGGAACGTAAGTAAACCCTTCGCTGGCCACCAATCACCGGATAAACAATATTGTCGGCATACTTGCCTTTACCATTCCCAGCGTGGCAGCTTATGCATGCAGGAATMCCCCGAGAGGGGTCGCCGTTGATGAACAATTTCTTTGCCACGGGATTATCGTTGCGCCCTTCTCCGTGCATGACTTTCTGGCTGGCAAAGTAAGCGGCAATATCGGATATATCGGCTTCATTCAAATCCTCGGCCATAATGGCCATAGTTTCATGCTTTCGTTCACCGGATTGGAAATCGTGTAGCTGTTTAATGAGATATCCCGCATACTGACCGGCATGATTTGGAATCCTTTCATCGTTGCTGTTACCGTCTGCGCCGTGACATTCCTGACAACGCATGGAATCAGACTTCTCTTTACCGGCAGTTGGGTTACCCGCCCCAATTTGTTGTGTGACCATTTCTGCACGGGCTTCGGATGTAGAAGCAATCAAGGCGAAAGCACTAAAAGCCAGAAATGAGCTTCTCTTCCAGGGCCTGTTTTTAAAGTTTTTCGAACGCCTTAGGCATGCAAAATACTTATAAGCTGATAACGAAACCGTTTTGCTGCTTATCTGCGGCGTTGTGCGGGGCAGCCTCATGGATTAGTTGGCAGACTGTTTGGCAGCAGCGAGTTGTTGGACAGTTTCAAGGGCCTGCTCAACGTTCTCAGCCGGTTTTAATCCCCCTATAGCAGCCGTAATTTTGCCGTTTGGCGTAACGATAAATGTAGTGCGCTCGGCAAAGCCATGATTGATTTCAACACCGCGCGAATCTTTTTTTCCGGCAGCCGCCTCCCTGATCGCTAGGTCGTAAGACTTGGCGATTTTGCCGTCGACATCCGACGCCACCGCAACTTTACCGGCACAGTATTCTGGATCAGCCGAGAAATCGTTAAGCCTGTCGATGCTATCCAGGGAAACGCCAATTATGGACGCCCCGGCCGCTGTGAATTTCTCATGGTTTACAGCGAACGTATGTGCCTGGATATTGCAGCCTCCGGTATAGGCGGATGGGTAAAAATACACAACGACTGGGCCATTTTTCAGGGCTTCTTTCAAGGAATAATCAAAAGGCTTTCCAGCCAGGGAGGCTTGCGCCTGAAAGTCTGGGGCTGTGTCGCCCTCCTTTAAGGCAGCGAAAGCAGGGAATGATGTTGCACCTGCCAAAAGGCAGGCTAGAAGTAAATGTTTCATAAAGTTACTCTATCAATGGATTTTAAAGTGGTTTGTAGGTATCGTGGCAGGCCGTGTCACAAGACTTCGAAATTTCTATTGCCTGATTGGAGGCAGCATCGAAATTATTTGCTTCGACAAACTTCACTATTTCAGCAGCCATATCCTCATATCGTTTTGCATCGGTTACCGCATCTTCGGCATTCCCTCTTTTTTCGAAGTAACCCTCAACCAGCTTGAATTGGCCCTGCATTTCCTTAGCAAGGGCAATGGTCCCATTAGCATCTTTGTTACTGATGTCGGCCTGTATGTTATGTGAGTTTGTGTCGATTGCCTCCATCAACTCTTCAAAATCGAATTCGGCTTCGGCATAAACGATGCCGCTTATTAGCACGAAAATAACTCCGCCCAGGTGAATAATCTTACGCATGTTTCGTTGTCATCCTTAAAAAGGCGGCTTCCACCCCGCCATTTACCCTGCCTGCAATCTCATTGAAAATTGCCCGGAAAAATGAGGTCATTACTAAATAACCCGCAAGGCATAACTTACGGGTTATTAGTGGTCTTCAGTCAAACCGCATAGACTTTACCTATGCAATAAGCTCCTTAATAACCTTGCCATAAACAACGGTTGGCCGTTCAGAACGACCTTGGTGCTTATAAATTAATTTTAAGTGGTCTAATCCCATCTGATTGAGCACGGTTGCATGCAAATCATAGGTATCGACGGACTGGCTTTTATCGGCAACTTGCAAGCCGATTTCATCGGTCGCCCCGTAGGTCGTCCCCGCCTTGACACCGCCGCCCGCAAGCCACTGGGTGTAACCCCAAGGATTGTGGTCGCGACCCGTGCCGCTTTCGCCCCAGGAAGTGCGACCAAATTCTGATGTCCATACGACCAACGTAGAATCCAGTAGCCCCAAGGATTTTAGATCGGCGAGCAAACCGGCAATCGGTTTATCAACGATTTTGGCATGTTTGCCGTGGTTTTCTTCCAGCTTGGTGTGGGCATCCCAATCCCTTTCGTCGCCGTCAACATCGACTGGCCCTGTAACCACTTGAATAAAACGAACGCCGCGTTCCACCAATCGCCGTGCCCGTAACAAGTTAGTGCCATATTCCTTGGTAATTTCTTCATCCAGGCCATAAAGCGCTTTAGTGGCATCCGATTCCTTGCTCAAGTCAACCGCTTCCGGCGCTGATGTTTGCATACGCTCAGCCAACTCATAGGCTCGGATGCGCGCTTGAAGCTCTGTGTCATCAGGGTATTCCTGTCCTTTTAGTTGATTTAGCTGTTTGAGCAGCTTCAAACTGTCAACCTCTTGTGATTTGCCCACTAACTCAGGATTTTCTAAATACAGGATTGGCGACTTACCGGAACGGAATGCAGTGCCTTCGTAAACGGTAGGCAAAAAGCCTGAGCTCCAGTTTACTGAACCGCCGGACGGCTCTTTTTTGCCGTTATAAAGCACCACGTAAGCTGGCAAATCAAGATTTGCAGACCCCAAAGCATATTGAATCCACGCACCAAGCGACGGCCTTCCCGGATTCAAACCGCCGGAGTTCAGTTTAAGGATGGAAATGTCATGGGTAGCGCCAATGGTTACGCTTGATTTAATGAAAGCTATTTTGTCTGCATGCTGGGCTATATTGGGTACCAGGTCAGAAAACCAGGCACCACTTTCACCATGTTGCTTCCAGGTCCGATTGGACACGTACAGCTTACCTAAACCGCCTTGCGTGCTGGTTTTAATCCCTTTTAGAAATGAAGCCGGAACCTCTTGTCCCGCAAGCTTAACCAGCTCAGGCTTATAGTCGTACAAGTCTAGGGTACTCGGCGCCCCGTGCTGATGCAGCCAGATCACTGATTTAACCTTGCCGGGAAAATGCGGTTGTTTAAGCGCCAGCGGGTCAACCAGGTCGGCTGCTAACACACTGGAAAGAAACCCGCCATGCGGCAGTAGCGAATTGATGGCAAGCCCGCCTACGCCCAACCCTGTTTTCAGTAAAAAATCTCTTCTAGATAGATTATTCATGATTCGTTATTCCTATAAAAAATTGAGTAGCCATTAAAAGCGGTAAATGAACTCGTTGGAATTCGCTACCGTATGCACTAGGTCAACAAAAGCCGCAGCACGGATAGGATCCAATTTCCGATCTTCTTTCAAGCCGGTCGGTATGCTTACCGCAAACTTTCCTTCCGAGGTTTTTTCCCTGACGACCTTTTCATGATTGCTTAAAAATTTTTGCAATATGTCTTTTTCAGTAGCCGTCGCTTTACGGGAAAACAAGATCTCATAAAGCTTATCCAATTGAGCAACTTCATCATTGCCCGCCTCGTTAATGACCCTGCCGGCCAAAGCCTGCGACAACCCGAGCACGACGTCGCTATTGAATAGCGCAAGGGACTGTAATGGCGAAGTGGTAACATCGCGTTTGCTGTGCGCTTCTTGGGCAGAGGCCATATTGAAGGTTTCCAACATGGGGTAAGGGACACTGCGCCGCGTAAATATGTACAAGCTGCGACGGTTTTGGTCATGGACATCCTTTGAGACCTCCCATTGATTGCCTGCGCCTAAAGCATCCGGTACGGGAGGGAAAACACTTGGCCCGCCCACTTTCCCCTCAAGCTTACCCGCAGCAGCTAACAGTGAATCCCGAATCTGCTCGGCTTCCAAACGCTTCCTTGGAAATACCCCCAGTAGTTTATTTTCAGGATCCGCCTTCGCGACGTCTTCACGGTGCGCCGATGACTGGCGATATACGCTGGACAGCAATATCTCACGATGCAGCTTCTTAACGCTCCAACCTTGCTTGATAAAATTATCCGCCAAATAATCTAACAACTCTGGATTAGTGGGCTTTTGGCCGGCCTTACCGAAATCGCTGACTGTTTGGACAATACCGCGACCGAAGTATTGCTCCCATATCCGGTTTACAAATACCCGAGCAGTCAAAGGGTTCTTGTCGCTGGTAATCCATTTTGCCAGTGCGGCCCTTCTTCCTGAAGAAAATGGCAGCGGCTTGATATCGGGTTTTTCATCTGTTATTGCCTCAGGAAATGCCGGTTCCACTTTTTCCAATGGCTTTTCATGGTCACCGCCAGCAAACACAAAGCTGGGTGGCGCATCGGGATACCCAAGTTCAGTCATGGCAGATATTTGGGTTGATCCAGACTTTGGCTTAAGGTCCTTAAACTTTTTCAATTCCTCGGTTAAGCGGTCATATTCAAGCCACTTGGCCTCGATTTCCGCAGTGTAATTTTTATCTTTTCCTTTACTTTCGGCAGTATCCCTAAGGTATGCCGCCAAGCTCTGCTGGTCGGTGATATAACCAAGACGATGATTGACCCAGCGGTCCTGCGCGTTCCATTGTTCCTTAGGCTTAAATATCGCTTCCCGGCTATCGGTCAAATAACGTTCTTTATGATGCTTGACTGCCTGTTCCTTAACCGAGTCAATGATCGCTTTTTGTTTTTCGCGGATATCCTTGGTTGCTTCCTGGTATTTGTTCCAAGTCGCCTCATAGTTGCGCTCAACCTCACCCTTCGGCGCCGGAATGTTATCCACTGCGCTTACGTTGGCGAAAAAGGATTGCAGCGAGTAATAGTCTTTCTGGCTGATCTTGTCGAACTTGTGGTTATGGCATCTAGCACACTCTACCGTTTGCCCCATAAACACCTTGCCTACAGTGTCTGTTATGTCCGTTGTGATCTGATATTTCCTTTGAACCAAGTCCCTGGAATTATGGTTATCGGGAAAATTGGCCATGTAACCGGTAGCAATCAACGCTTCCGTGTTGCCAGGCCAAAGCTCATCACCTGCCAGCTGCTCCTGGACAAACCGGGAATACGGCTTATCACTATTGAAGGCATTGATCACATAATCACGGTAACGCCACAAATTAGGACGGGTCTCATCATTTTGAAAGCCGGTGCTATCGGCATACCGTGCTAAATCCAGCCAGCGTCGAGCTTGGCGTTCCCCGTATTTTGGGGATGACAGCAGGCGATCCGCTAATTTTTCATAAGCATCTGCGGATTTGTCATCCACGAAAGCAGCCACCTCATCTGGCGTTGGGATAACGCCCCAGGCATCCAAGGTTGCACGGCGGATAAACGCGGCACGGTCTACGTCCGGAGAAGGCGCAAGCCCTTGAGCTTCCAAAGGCGCCAAAACAAATGCGTCTATTGGTGTACGGACCCAATTTTTATTTTTTACCTCAGGCTGGACAGATACCTTGACCGGTTGATACGACCAAAGTTTTGATTTGGCCGCCTGAGGGGATTTTGTTTCTGTAGCCGCTTGTGCGCTGGTTTCTTTTGCGGAATTAGTTTGTGCGGCTTGAGTGGCCTTATCTTCCACAGCCTGCGGCTTGTCTCCTGATGTATCCTTGTTATAGGCTGCAACTACCGGATTTCCCCCTATAACAGCGACTGGGCTGCTAAATAAATCGGGCTGCTTTGTTGCCCCGATCTCGCTTACCGGATTGTTAAATAAATCCACCGCAGCACCCGCAGTACCCACCACTATTAGGCCGACTAGCCCCCAAAACAGGTTAAGAATTATTTTCTTTTTCTTATTCATTGATATCCTCCAAAATAACCATCTTGACTTTCACTTAACGAAAATTAATTCTTAAGCCCTGGCGTAGGCTTAGATTTAGGCGGCGGAACAATCTTTGTTAGCTTACCGCCTTCTTCTTCGTAGTACTGAGCACCAACATAACCCGCCACCTTGTAGCCTTTGCTCGCCAGTAAGTCGGCCGCCTTACCGGATCGTCCGGCATGATTAGAGACGGTGACAATGACCCTGTCTTTAGGGATAAAATCTAATTTTTTTTCCAGCTCATTGGCCTGTATGCTCAGATATACGGGAAATCCGCCAATTGAACTGACTTCATCCGGACGCCGTAGATCGATAATGAGCAATTCATTAGGCTTGGCCAGCAACTCATCCAGATGGTGACGATTAATTTTTGCTGACGTGGGAATATAACGCGATTCCTTGGTTGGGGCTTGCGCCTGTTTAGCTAAAGCCGTACCCGCCCCAAACCCCAAAGGGGCTGTAAAAAGCAACACCAGCAGCAGTTTTATTGGTTTATTCATGGTCATTTCTCATTATTTGAAAATCAGTTAAAACACGTTGTACGCAGGCCCAATCTCTACCCATTCATTTAGGTTATGCACTTTTTATACCAATACAAAAACAGCCAGGACAAAAATAATTAAACCTCCCTGATAAGCCATAACTTATTGTTAATTATCTTTATTTATAATAATTTTTGGGATCGTGTTTCTTGAATTTGGCTTAGTTGCCCAAACAATCCAAAACGATTTGCTGAAAAATCAACAGCCCAGAATCAGGGCATGTAGTTGGGCAAACACTTGCCAACCCTCGCTAGCCATTAGCTAATGCAATCAATGAAGTCTTTAACGGGAACAATGCTCTTTTGAGCATTAAAGGAATGGGCAATGCGACAGCCAAGAAACCAGTCGATATTGATGGACGGGCGCAAAGGGGAAAATAGGGACGTTACCTTATAGATTCGGCCTTTTAATGTCTGAACCGTTCGTGCTGAGCTTGTCGAAGCACACACCGCCTTTTGACAGGCTCAAGGCAAACGGAAACTTAATACTTCACAAGGCCGAATCAATAGCTTAAAGCTAAACCATTAAGTCGGGGTCAAACGGCTTGGCCCCGACCAATTACATGTTGACAACTAAAAGTGAAATTTCACTAGGAACAATCGATACCTTTCCGAACCACGAAAGCACACCCAATAATGTTAGGCACGCTTTTGTTATTCCAAGAAAGTGTTACTCCTTAATTCGCACCAGGTCATGGCAACCTTTGCATGATTCCGTGACCTTGCCAAACGCTTCTTTGATGGCGACTTTGTCGCCTGCCGCCGCCACTTTAGCTAAACCATTTGCCGCCTCGTTGAACTTATTGGCAGCAGCAGTCACTTCATCCTTTTTCTGGAAAAACTCCGGTTTAAGGCGGGTTTGTTTCCAGCCGATACCTTGGTCGGTGCCGGGCCCGTAAAGTTCGCCCAGCCCTGAGTTTGCGACAGCTGCGATTGCGTTAGCCGCCGCAGCGACATAGTCTTTATTAAAGGACTCAGGGTTGTCGACCACCTGCTTTTTAATTTTTCCTGTATTCCAACCCAGAAAGGAATAGGCTGATTGCCTGAATCGTATCTGTTCTTCAACAGGGCCTGATATTGCCGCTGTGGCTGAAGCAGTAAGAAGGACGGTGAGTGCAATTTTTTTCATTTTTCAGTTCCTATGTTTTATCAAAATAATTTTTAGTGGTTAAAATCCCGGTGTAGCTTGGGCGGTTTGTTGGTAGCGATCGACCGGATATAGAGTTGAAATTCCACCCGACACTCCCCATACAACTGAGCAAGAGATAATCAATGACAGGATTAAACGTAATGCACCCACCCCAGACGGACGGGTGCTTATTACAGTTTCTGCAAGAACCTTGGGAACCTGCTTTTTCCCAGTCAGCATGGGTACAACAAGATTGGTTTTCTTTGCCCAACGGTAAAAAACGATGGCGATAACGTGCAACACAACCAGCCCCAACAAAAAATTAAAAGCGGTGTTATGCCAGCCCGTTAATTGGTCGCTCAATGACTTGTCGATAAAGCCAAACAGCGGCCCTTCATAGGCAATATCATCGTTGGCAAATAACCCTGTCCCTACCTGTATTGCCAATACCCCCAGGAGTGCGAACACAGACAACGCACCCAACGGGTTATGGCCAACACCCTGCCATCGGCCTTTAAGGTAAGCAACGAGACGGGGAATAGTCGGGAAAAACGACACAAACCGTGCATGGGTCGAGCCGAGAAAGCCCCAGACAATGCGAAAGATCAGCAACCCCAAAATAAATATGCCGATACGCCCATGCCAATCGATGAGTTCGCCGCCGAGTTTCGCCGTGATATAAGCGGCGGCAATAGAAACCACCAACAGCCAATGAAAAAGCCTGAGCGGTAAATCCCATATATGGACTGTAACTTTCATTGTTTTATCTCCCTTAGCTGGCATATTTCACAGTGCAGCCATAAGGCTTGGTATTCGATTTAGCCACTTTCCTGCCAATGGCCAAATCAGCCAACGCTGCGCTGATATAATTTTCCGCTTTGGCGATATCTGCCTTATCGGTAGAGGGAATACTGTCTATCCCACCTTTGTAAACTAGGATGCCCTGCGGATTAATAATAAAAAACTGTGGCGTATTGGTTGCGTTATACAGCTTGCCAATCGAACCGTCTGGGTCGAATACCGTATTCGATGGCGCCGCGCCGCGATCCTCATTCAACTTCCTGGCAGTTTCGCCATCGACATGGCCTTGCTTACCCGGCGCCGATGAGATAACTTGCAGCCACACCACGCCTTGTGCGGCTGCACTTTTTTGTAACTTCGGAATATTTCCACTTTCGTAATGTTTAACCACAAAAGGGCATTCGTGGTTAGTCCACTCCAGCACAACGGTTTTTCCATGCAGGTCAGCTAGGCTGATCGTCTTGCCGTCGGCTGCGGCACCAGAAAATTGCGGCGCGGGCTTATCTACTATCGGTTCGGCATTAGCCGCTGCAGATGCAACGGCAAAAACCAAAACCGTTAGCGCAATTTTATAAAGTGTGTGTAAATTCATATAGGTTCCTCAATAGTACGAAATGACAAACTGATATTTTCCCTACGCTTTTCAGGTAGCGGCTTTGATAGGCATGCCTGCCAGACTAAAATTACCTTATCTCCATCTTCAACTCCGTAAATCAATCAACATGTTTATTAAAAAACCAGCATGGCAATACAGGCACTGCCAAAGGTAACCAATCGCGTTGTTGTTAATAGCAATGACACCCGTCGCTTTCGAAAACAAAAATAAGGCATTAACCTGACTTAGCTATCCTTAAAATTTGCATCGGCTTTACCTCCAGACATGACTGCCCTCATGACTATTTCAGGCGTCAATATCTGGGGCAGGACAACCGGCACTATCGATTTACCCGATCCAGGCGGATAAAGAACATAAAGCGGTACGCCGCTTCGTCCAAACTCGGCCAGAATCTTACTGATTTCATTATTGCGGTTAGTCCAGTCGCCTTTCAGGTAAGTAATGCCGGAACGCTTAAAAGCATCAATGACGCTATCCTGACTGAGCGCAACCTTTTCATTCACCAAACAGCTGATGCACCAGGCTGCCGTCAAGTTGAGGAACACAGGCTTTCCTTGGCTCAACAGCTCATGTAAACGAACTTCAGAGTAAGGTTCGAAATGCTTAACCGACTCAACATTTACCGACTGCGTATTGGGAATAGAATCCACTCCGTAGTAGCCGCCAAACAAGGCGAGTCCCAGCGCCAACCCGGCAATACTCCGGCCAATCAATTGCGTTACTTGTTTTGTATATTTGGTTGATTCATATAGCCCCGCTGCAAAGGCGATGACGACCAAACCGCCCAGCACGAAAGCAATTGAATTGACACCTGCCTGCTGGGCCAATACCCAGGTAAGCCACGATGCTGCCCCATACATGGGAAAAGCCAAGCCCTGTTTTAACCTCACCATCCAATCGCCCGGTTTTGGCAAGCACCGTTGCAGGAACGGCCATTGGCTGATTAATAAATAAGGCAACGAGCCCCAACCCTAACGATAAGCAGATAGACAGCAGTACAACAGGCGATTGCGTTAATGCGAACCCAAGCGCCGCTGCCATAAACGGTGCCGTACAAGGTGTGGCGACAAGCGTTGCCAATACGCCTGTGAAGAAGCTGCCGCTATAACCGGAACGGGTAGCCAATGATGAACCGATTCCTGCCGCCGAACTGCCTATCGAAAATACGCCAGACAAATTCAGCCCAACCGTAAACATTAAATAGGCCATAAAAGTCACAAATAAAGGCGACTGGAATTGAAAGCCCCAGCCGATTTTAGCTCCGCTCGTCTTGAGAATAATCAATACGCCGCCAAGCAAGGCAAAACTCACCAGGATACCTACGGTATAAGCCAGGCCGTGTAACCTGTTTTGGCGGGTATCCTGTCCAGTATGTTTAATTAAATGCAAGGCTTTCATTGACAGGACAGGGAAAATACAAGGCATCAGGTTAAGGATTATCCCGCCCGATAAAGCCAGCAGCAGCGCCGATGCGAGAACCAGACCGGTCTCGCCATTTTTAGCTGGGAGCGCGGGCGGCATGAAAACGTTAACCGGAACTTTTACGTCATATCCCCGCTTAACTTCACCATTGCCGCCTTCTTCCGTAACCGACAAAACACCGGATAGATTGTCACTGCTAGACAGCGGCATATCCCCTTGTTTAAGCTGGAGCTCAATGTTCTCTCCTGAGACGCGCCAATGTTGTTCTGCCCCGTGTACAACCCTGCCCCATTCATCCGGAAAAAACTGTATGCCTTTAATAAAGTCGGGGTTGAGTTTTGCTTGTATGATTCGTAACGTTAAATGACTATTATTTTGTTCAAGACTGATTGGCCAAGGGCTGACTACGGGCAAAGCGGCAAGCGCATGTTCGATTAACGGGCTGCCTTGCCCTGGAGGTGTACTGGAAAATGCAATCGGCAAAGGCAATTCTAAGTCAGCTTCTTGAGGCAGGCAGATTTCCTCGCAAACCAGCCATTGCGCTTTGGCTTTGACTGGAAAAATATTTCCAGCAACACTCTCTGGCGATACCTTAATTTTGGTCAGTAAGGTAACTTCATTTGAATAGCCGTAATTAGTGACTGGACCTAGCGTTATCCGGCTGGGTATGGGCCATTGTATTTCTCCTGCACTTGCGCCAACGGGTAGTTCATATCGGATGTTTGGCGCCAATCCGGAGTCGCCTGGGTTTCGCCAATAGATATGCCAATGCGGAATAATAAGAAAATGCAAACCTACCAAAATCTCGTCCCCTGGGTGCACGTAATCGACAGAAGCGATCAGTTGCGCTTTGACCTGTCCTGTTTGCGCTTCAAACGAACTCGCCTGGGCTTTCGTGCACAACAACGCAAAGAAAGCAAAAGCATATGCCAGCAAATGAAACTCACGCTTAAAATAGCTAACATTCATCGGCAATAGCCCCAACTGCATATTCAACTAATACCATCGGCTAGATACGCAAGTGCTTATTAAAAAAGCTGATCGTGCGCTGCCACGCCAGCTTTGCAGCCGCTTCGTCGAAGCGAGGCGTGGTATCGTTGTTAAAGCCGTGTTGAACGCCTGGATAGATGTAGGCTTCATACTTGATTCCGGAGCCTTTCAGGGCAGCCTCAAAACCCGGCCAGCCAGCATTGATGCGTTCGTCTTCGCCGGCATAATGCAACAACAGCGGCGACTTGATTTTTTTTGTTTCCTCGGCGGTTGGTTGACTGCCATAAAAAGCGACACCAGCGGCCAAATCAGGAATTGGTGTCGCCAGAAAATTAACGATCCCGCCGCCGTAACAAAACCCGACAGCCCCCAGTTTACCGTTGCTGTCCGGCAAATTTTTCAGGGCTTGAGCAGCCGCAATAAAATCGGCTTTGGTTTTGCCTTGATCCAGTGCCTTGAAAATTTCCCTTGCCTTATCTTCATCGCCCGGATAACCGCCTAGGGCAAACAACGCGTCAGGAGCGAAAGCAATAAAATTATCGAGGGCTACCCTGCGGGCAATATCTTCAATATGTGGATTTAAGCCCCGGTTTTCGTGGATCACCAATACGGCAGGGAGCTTTCCAGTATAGTGGGCGGGTTGGACCAAATAACCGCGAATCTTGCCATAGCCCGCAGGCGATGGATATTCCACGTACTTTGCCAGAATACGCGGATCGTCATTCGCTATTTGCTGGGCTTGGACAAACTGCGGATTCAATGCCTCAAGCAAAGCCTCTGAAGATAACCCAAGAACCGAATACTTTGCGGCTGACGCCAAAAACCCACGTCGTGAAAGTTGGCCGTGAACATATTTGTCGAATAGGCCAAGCACCTCTGGATCGAAATCTTTAGCTGTTTTACGTGTCATACATTCTCCTTAGACCTTGGTCGGTCTTGTAGGGTGTGGATTTTATGTGGGCAACTATCCGCATTTCTTCAGTCAAGTTTCACCTTATGGATTTCTTACACGACTATTTCGCCCTGCCCTTAAATCCTTGCGCAAGCAAAGGAATCTTGTAAGCAGAACCGCGCCCAACCACATAAAGCGTCTTCTTATCCGTGCCAGCAAAAGCCAGGTTTTGCGGCTTTTTTGGAAGCGGTATCACGCCCAGGGCTTCGCCTTTGGGACTGAACACTTCGATTCCGGCATTTGATGCGACATAAAGCCTGTCTTCGTCATCTATCGCAAGGCCATCGGCTCCGCTAGACCAGTTGCCGTCTTCCTTTTTCCAACCTTCGAGCTTGGCAAAATTTCTTCTGTTAGAAATAGCCCCATCTTCGGAAATGTCATAGGCCAGAACATGCTCGCCCAGGGTATTGGCCACATATAAGACTTTTTCATCCTTATTCAACTGGATCCCGTTAGGACGCTGGACATCGTCAGCCAAACGTTTTAATTCGCCTGATGGAGTCACATAAAATACGCCTGGATGGGAAGGCGGCGGATTGGGATTTTCTTTTGTCGGGCGCGTACCGCTATCGGTAAAATAAACGCCGCCGTTTTTAGCAAGGACTAAATCGTTGGGCCGTTGAAACCCGGCGCCTTCGAAACCTTCAAAGAATTTACTTTGCTTATCCGCAGGGTAAATAATGCCCACCTGCGGCTTTAACGCTTGTACCGCAATAATTTCCCCATTTTCTTTCAATGCCAGGCCATTTGCGCCGTTTGAATTTTCTAAAAATGTTGAAAGGGTATTGTCGGGCGCAATCCGCGTAATCCGGTTGGCGGTGGTTTCAGTAAACAACAAGCTGCCATCGGTGTAACCAATGGGGCCTTCCGTACCATTAAAGCCATTCTTGATTAGCTCGATGACAACGCCCCCTGCTGAAACACCGGGAATAGGCGGCGTAACCGGGTCTTCTTCGGCATGCACATTAACTGCAAACAATATGGCACCGATCACTGAAAATAATTTCGCATGTGAATTTTTTACTAACATTTTTCCTCCATCATAAAACCTGTGTTGGTCGTCAGTTGCCTTAAATCCGACAAGAAAAAAGGACGGGCAATTTTCATTACCCGCCCACCGCCGCTACAACACTCAGAAATTCGCCCTGAAGTTCACCCCAAAATAACGGGCTTCACCTTGGACGCCGGTAACCGCACCCGTACTGGACAAGCCGCCTACATTTGTTATGAACTTGGTGTCGAAGATATTTCTCGCAATCAGGCTTAAGTTATACTTTCCATTATGCGTGGCAACCCCGATACCGCCATCCGTGATGTGGTAGGCTTTTTGAAAGCCGTTCGGCGACAAGTCTGCATTCAGGTTGGCTCGCGAACGGTAGCTGTTATTGAGAAAAGCTACGCCATCAAGTCCATAAACTCCCAAAGGGAAGCGATAGTCAGCGCCAAAGTTAGCCGTAAACAACGGCGCATTGGGTATGGTTTTACCTGTGTAGTCGCACGGTTCTGGGTTGTTAAGTTCGGCCGCACAAGGAGCATTTTTAAAGTCGGTAAAGACTGCATGGTTGAAAGAGCCGTTGAAAAACAAATTCAAGCCTTCATAAGCGTTCCATGTGGAATCCAACTCAACCCCTTGCATTTCGATACCACCGACATTCCCTGTTTTTGTGCGAAATCCTGAAGTCACGGAAGGATCTGCGACTTGCAACCTGGCTTGGTAATCCGTCACATTGGTATCGTACAAGTTAAGGTTGACAAATAATTTCCTATTCAACCAAGCTGTTTTTACGCCTAATTCAAAGTCCAGGACTTTTTCGGGTTTGGCATTCTCCGGCTCACCTTGAGAGTCAAACAGGGCAGCCCCGGCTTTCTCGCCACCAGAGACTGAAAAATACGCCAGTATGTCGTCGTTGAATTTATAACTGGGGTTCATAAGCCAATTTTGTGAATGCTCATCGAAACCTTGGCGTTCGGTTTGGCCGTAAACAGTGCCGAGAACGCCGCCTGAATTGCCATCGCCCCGTATGCTAATTGCATCCTGGATATTTCTGGCAGTCGCTCCGGCATACCTTGGGTTTGTCCGATCAAGACTCAAATGCGGTGTTGTATAAAATTTGTTGGCCACATTACTGCGATCTTCCCACGTATGCCTCAACCCCAAGGTCAATGTGGCCTTGTCAGTTACATGTAAATCGGCCTGACCGAAAGCAGACAAACTGGTTACCGTCGGATTAAGTGTGCTTGTTAACAATAACCCGTCCAGGGAATCGCGCATCAACTGCCTGCCAACGGCTGTCGCATTTAACCGGTTATAAGCTGTATTGCCGGCATAAAAAGCGCCGGCATCCGCACCATATTTTGTCTGGCTTGTTACCTCGTTATCGGTGCGGAGACCTAAAGCACCTACCTGGTAATCGATAAAACCAAATCCTGGTTCTTTGGATGTCAGCCGAAGTTCTTGAGACCATTGCCTTGCCTCGACCGTACCGCCTGCAATTTCTGATATGGCATAAGGGGATTGATCGCCATCGTTATGAGGCTCGAAAAGCCCCCAGCGATAGGCGGAAATAGAGGTTAGGGTATGTCGAGGGATTTCCCAGTTGATTTGGCCAGATACACCTTCCTGATCGCCACGTGAAGCACGTATGTCATCAAACGCCACCTTTCGTGGATCCCCCCTAAGCGGTTTATAAGCTTGGCCATTAATATTAAAATGGTCGCGTGCCAAACGGGTAGCATGGCTCAGGGTGCGTAAATCGCCATTGGCAAAACGTGATGGATCAGCGATTTCATAGTCTGCAATCTGGGTATTTGTGGCAGTTGCCCTGTCCAAAATAATCCTTGCCGACAAGTCTTCTGTAGGCGTAAACAAAAACTGTAACCGGCCGCCTAAGCGGTCGGTTTCTTTCAGTTTTCCTACGGTTACAGGACCGTCCAGATTGTCTACAAAACCATCGCGGCGATCGATATAAAATGAGCCCCGGTAAGCCAGTAAATCTTTAATAACCGGACCGGAAGCCGAAACTTTTCCCTGTAGGGAATCACGGTTGCCGGCAAAGCCTTCAACATAGTATTCCGGTTTCCAGGTCGGCGTTTTCGTGACGATATTCAGTAAGCCAAGGTTTGCGTTTTTACCTTGCAATGTTCCTTGGGGACCGCGTAAAAGCTCAATGTGGTCGAGGTCGACAAAGTTAGTAAATACACTCCCTGGCCAGATGATGGGTACATTATCCACTTGGACGCCGACACTTGGGTCGCGCGCCTCGTCACTGGCATTTTTACCCAAACCACGAATCGCGATACTGGTTTGCCTGGCATTACTGGCGGTAAACAGAAGATTGGGGACTTTTTGGGTGATTTCATGAACCGTTACAATGTTATCCCTTTTAGTCGTTTCACTACCGACAACTGAAACCGGCAAAGGAACGTTCTGCAATTTTTCTTCCTTGCGGCGGGAGTTAACAACAACTTCACCCAAAGCCTTGGGGGCTTCAGATGTAAAGGTTTTTTCTTCCTCTTGCGGTTCTACAGCTGCAACGCCGCCAGGGCTTACCGCTGTAGCCCCTTCCGCAGTTGCCCCAGAACCATTGGGATTGTCAGTCGTTGCCCCAGCTGCTGCCTGACCAGCACCCGTATCTATTGCACTCTTAAGCTGTTCATTTTCAAGTTTTGCCCTTTCCAACTCCTGCTTTAATCGGGCATTTTCCGCCGCTAATTCATCGGATATCGGATTGGCAACACTGGCATTTCTTTTTGCAATGCGGTGATGTGATTTTTTGGCAGCAAAACTATCGTTTGTCCCTAAAAGGCAGGTCCCTGCAATCAGTATGGCAATGCTATTTATTGCGGCGCGGCTGTTTTTAGGTAAACGGACTTGCAGTTCATTGCCGTCTTGGGCAGCTATTCTTTCACCAGATAGCAACCAACTTTTTGAATTGTTCCTTATCAAGGATTTCAATCTGCCACTTGTCTGAGATCGTCTCCATAAATTATAAATACTCATTTAACTTCCCCTTGATACATCATTGCTTTGAATTGAATTGGTAATTTGCTGGCGCTTTTTTGGGGCAAAGCCTCTCTATTCAGCCCAATCGGGCTGAACTAAATGTTTGCATTGCTTAAATTAGTTACTTGCCTGGAATTGTTAGAACCGATAGCTTGGAAATCCCTGATCGCTCTATTGAAGACATCACTTTAGCTACAGTGCCATATTGGACAGCGTCGTCTGCGTTTAGATTGAGCGCTATTTCGGGGTCGGCCGCCTTACGGGTAAGCAATTCCTTTTCAAAGCTCTCCAAAGCAATTTCGGCTTTATCGATAAAGACTTTTCCCTTTGCGTCAACGCTCACATAGACCGCCTCTTTTTCCTCAGGCGGGGCGGTTTCGGCGGTTTTTGGCAAATTGACATGGACGGCTTGCGTCAGTAAAGGGGCGGTGACTATGAACACCACCAGTAATACCAGCATCACGTCAACCAGGGGCGTGACATTGATTTCGCCCATAACATCATCGCCGTCATCTTGTGTCTTAAAGGCCATTAGATTCGCGCCCCCTCTGCGTTAAAATCTTCTTGATCCTGCTTTTGGGTTGGTTTCTTAAGCCCTATTTCGCTACCATGTGAAGAGGCAGCCGAATTTGGGCGCTGGCGTTTGATCAAGAACGAAGTCTTTAAGGCGAGATGAATAAAATCGATGGCAAAATCATCAAGATATGCCCAAATCACTTTATTTCTCCGGATATAAAAGTTGTAACCGATAACGGCGGGAACAGCGACGGCTATGCCAACGGCTGTGGCAATAAGCGCTTCACCGATAGGGCCAGCCACAACCTCCAAACTTGCCGACCCGCTTTTACTAATGTTAGTCAGCGCCCCCATAATCCCCCAAACGGTTCCGAATAAGCCCACAAACGGTGAAATACTGCCAATGGTTGCCAATATCGATAATCCGCTTTCCAGCGAACCACGCTCTTTCTGCATCTGTTGACGCAGCCGCCTGTCTAACAGCTCTTGTCTATCGCCGGCATGTTCCAGGTCGTGCGTGGTTGTCCCGCCGTCGGCTTCCCTCAAGGTGTCAAAGCCAATACCAGCAACCCTGGCAGCAGGCCCCTTATTGATGTCCAATTCAGAGGCTGCCTGAAAATCCTGAGCACCCCAGAATTTCTTCCCATACACCCTGTTGTAATGGGAAACCCGCAGATGCTGTATGCCCTTAATAAGAATTAAAGTCCATGTCACGACTGAAAAAACGATTAAAACCCATAAGGTGCCATCCACAATCAGGCTGGTTGTCACATCGGAGCCTGTAGACGCTGTAATATTGGCAGCAGATGAAACCAACTTCGACGCCGCTGGCGCAATATCCGTAGCCGTCGAATGAATAGTGTTAGCCGCACCCGCAGACGCCGTATCAGCATCTGGAATTGCGGGAGAGCCTGGTAATGGGGCCTGAATTGCTGCCTGCGGATTGTTGGTAAGCGCGGATGTTTTTTCTGTCATAAATAAAACCTCAACCTTGTAAGTTAAAAGTGATTGGAACCGTTACCCAACCGTCGATTGGGGTGGTACCGCGTTTAGCGGGAACAAATGACCATTTTTTTACCGTCCTCACAGCTTCAGCGTCTAAAACCTCTTTTCCGCTGGATTTAACGACCGAAACACTATCCGGCCTCCCACCAGCAAGAACATGTACTTTCATCAATACCCGTCCTTCCCATCCCCTTTCTTCGGCTACTTCGGGATAAACCGGGGCGGGATTATGCAGGTACCCCGCACCAGCACTCGGTTGCGTCACTTTCTCTACCTTGGGTGTCGGCGGCGGCGCAGGTGGGGCGGAAACAACGGGTGCGGCCTCTTGTGTTTCCACTGTCGGTACGTTAACAGGCGGGGGCTCGACTCGCTTGACTACCGGCTTTGGCTTAACTTTAGGCTTAGGCGGCTTTTTTAACGGAACCACTTTTGGCGGTGGCGGCGGCGTTTGGACAATTGGCTGCTTGGGCTGAACAAATTCAATGTGTACCTTGTGCGGAATTTTTACCGGCTCAATCTGTTCTTCTTTTGAAACCGAAAATTCTTTAAAGAAGTGGACGACAGCGGTATGGACAAACAGCGTCAATATGGCGATCAACAAATAATCGAGAAACTTACTGTCGGGATAAGTCGTGTTATACCTAAAGCCATGAAGGGGAACCGCAACCGACGAAGATGGCGCGTTTATAATAGGGTGGCCTAAACCGGACTTGATGGGGATAACATTAACCGCTACCTTTCCTTGCTTGCGTATTTCAGGCTCATGCTGTTCAAAAGCCTTTAAAGGTCTATTCATTATGAAATCTCCCCTTATATTATTAAAAAGTTGTTAACTTCTAACTTAAATAGCTAACGATTTGGGCCGTTTTGCTTTTTGTCGACCGACTTAAGTTAATTCTTAATTGAGTAAAAGCATTATTCATGCCATAAATAAATGACTCAGCAAACACGTTGACAAATTTTCAGACAGCCACTTATCTTTTTGTATTTAAATGGATAATTTTTAATTGTCGGCGCGGCATTGAAACTTATTAGATGTTCGCGGCTTATCTTTCAGAAAACATCGAAATGAAGCCTGCTCCTTGAGCATCAACTTAAAGGCTCGCTTGCTACTTATGTGTTTACTGACCAACACCCCTTAGCGTGTTAAAGGAATCATCGAGATAATGAAAAAATTTTGAGTTCCCAAAAGCTTGCCAAATGAAATGATTATCAAAAGGATTGCAAATGACATACGGCATCACAAACCGCAAGCCATCGCCAATGGCTGTGGCACGAAATATTTTTCTGATCCTAAGGTTTTATCGGCATCGTAGATACCGATTAAGGCTGGACATGGCCTTTTGACATTCGATGGGTAAGGCTTATACCCTGCAAACAACAATTCTTCTGTTGTTACTGCTGGATGTTTATATGGGATAAAAAGGCGTCATTCCACCGGAAATATCAGGTAATCGGTCCATTTGGTTTCGCCGCCGGCCTTGTCCGCATTGGGTAACATTTTTTCATTCCAACCGCCGCCCAACGCCTTGACCAGGGAAACGGAAGCTACGAGTCGTTCACCCATAATCTGGACGGAAGTTTGCCTATTGGAAAGCGCCGCAGCCTGGGCGGTCATCACATTCAGGTAATTGACTGTGCCCGCTTTATATTGGTTGTTAATTTGCTGTAACGCCTGTTCTGCAGTAGCTACAGCCTTATTCTGCACTTGCGATTCTTCTTCCAGGATTCGCAGGGCAGCCAGGTTGTCCTCAACTTCTTTAAACCCAGTCAGCACGGTTTGCCGGTAAGCGGCAACACTGGCATCATAACCGTCGATTGCCTGCTTATAGTCGGCGTTTTTTGCGCCGCCATCAAATAGTGTCAACGCTGCCCCAGCAGGACCCAACGCCCAATAACGACGAGCCATCGTGAATAAAGTATCAACCGTAGTCGATTGAAAGCCGTTTGAAGCAGACAGATTGAATGTTGGAAAATAAGCTGCCTTGGCAACGCCGATCTCGGCATTGGCGGCAGCGATTTTACGTTCGGCTTCGGCAATATCCGGACGCCTTTCAAGCAACTCCGACGGCAGGTTGACTGGGATTGATGGCGGCTGCACGTCCAACGGCATAGGGGCTAAGCCCAGTTCCGCAGGACTTTTTCCAATTAGGACGGCAATCGCATGCTCCAGTTTCGCCCGCTGAACCCCAAGATTAATAGCCTGGACGCGAACCGACTCCAGTTGTGTTTCCGCCTGCACTACATCTGTTTTGGCGACTACGCCTGCGGCATAGCGATTTTTTGTGATGTCCAGGGTTTTACTGTACGTTGATATGATTTCATCCAAGAGCGCTTTCTGTGCGTCCAATGCTTTCATCTGAAAATAATCCTGCGCCAGCTCCGCCTCACTGGATAAGCGTAATGCCTGTAAGGTGGCTGCGCTCGCTTGGGCTTTGCCAGTGTTGGCTTCAATCTGTCGGCGGACACTGCCCCATAAATCCGGTTCCCATGCCACAGCCACAACCGTTCCGAACAAGTTCCTAACCCCGGATACGGCAACGCTTTGGCCGGTCGCCGCCTTGAAACGGTTTACGGTGCCTGTCATATTAATTATCGGAAAGAACGCTGATTCCGCCGATTGCACCAAATGTTGGGCTTGCCGATATTGGGCTTCTGCCTCAATAAGCGATTGATTGGCGGAAGCGACCTGCCCCTCCAGTTCATTAAGCCGGTTATCCTTATAAATTTCCCACCATTTGCCGGACAATACTTGGTCATGGGGTTGTGCTTGCTTCCACCCTTTAATTTCCTTGAACTGCATGGGAACCGATACCGCTTGCGGGCGGACATAGTCAGGCCCAACCATGCAAGCCGCCAGCTGCGTCGATAGCAGGATACACGTTATATCTTTCCGAATTCGGATGCCCACGCAACTCCCTTAAAGATCACAAATAAGATACACGGACGATGACAACCAAGCCAAAGTCAATCAACGTCTTTCCATGAACCATAAAGCATCTTGCCGAAGAGTAGTAACTAGGAGAGGAATAAATCCGACAATCCGGCCCTTTAGTTAAATGCCGGTATCCTGATCTGTTCATAGCCATCATTGTCGGCTTATATTTCTGAACATCTGGGTTGAATTATTTATGCATAAGGATCAAACGTTCAGTAGCTAAAGCAAAACACATACCAATTAAACCCCAATTGATTTCATGGAGATTTATCGCTTGAGGCACACCAAGCTGCCCCAATACCAGCAGCTTGTGCTTATGCGATGACCGCCTGACAACAACCTGACCCATGTTTTTATTCCTTGAACTTGCTGCGCATCCCACCTGAGAGTGGCTACCCCTTATTCTTTAAACCAAAGATTTAAAGATAATTGATACCATTACTGTCCGAAGATTTCATCAAACAAATTCAATTGGTTAGGCATTTGCAGTTCCTCTGCATTGAACTCTATATTTGTAACCAATTGATTGAGTGGTATTTTTT